>DAOPUP010000452.1:0-2253 GCA_035350655.1 Acidovorax sp.
ATGCAGCGCCTCTGTACCGGGCACCGTCATCGTTGAAATTATACACTGCAGCCCACGGATAGGAAATTCAACCGCATGAGGCCAAGTATGGCACGAGTCTTTGGCTTCGAAACACGTCGGCCAAGGCAGACCAAGGCAGATTGAGCGCTCGCTTGTCGCTCAATCGCGAGAGCTTGGGAAGCTATACGCATTTTGGGCTGGCGCGCACGCAGCGACTCCCCGCAGCGATTGATGCCGCCGTCTTGCTCAGTTACCAATTGACGCGCTGGTCCACTTCGTAGTCGGGTGCGGGTTGTGCCGCCAGATCCCAGTCTGGCTCGACTTCGATACCCTCACCGACATGCGCATCGCAGTCATCCCACAACGGCGGTCCGCGTGCCGGGGAAATTTGCGGAGGTTCTGAGTCGACGCCGATGTGATCCAGAATCCGCCTGATCTGCGTGCCCTCGGTAATGAACGCGATCAGGCGCATCTGACCACCGCAGATTGGGCACAGCAGCGGGAACACTTCGTAAATACGGGCGATCAACACCGCCCACAGGTAGTGTGCCGGTGCGCGCTTGGGTGGCGCAGGTTCGGGCGTGGGTGGGATCGCGTGGCCCAGCGGTGCCACTGCAGGCACGCCCTCGCCCGTGGCGGCTGGCTCGGTCTGCACCACGACTTGCTTGATCGGTTGTTGCGGTGTCGCCAGCGCCACCGCCGCAGCCCTGAGCGGCGAGTTCGGTGCCAGCACACCAAAGTAGCGGTGCCGGTGGGTGCGCGGTGGTGGCACCAGGGCGGCAATGCGGTCGATCAGCTCCAGTGGCGTGAGGGTCAGCTCATCTGCCTTGGCACCGCGCTTGTCGCTGGTGGGCTCGCTGCGCTGCTTGGCACAGCGGTACACCAGCGCAGCGCCCTCTTTGCGCAGACGTTCCATGGCAAAGGGTGGGCGGGCGCAGTAGCGCAGCAGGCGTTCCAGGGCTGCGCGGTCGTGCGCTTCGATGCACACCCCGGCATCGACCGAAAAGCCGCTATGCTGGTAGGCCAGCATGTCTTTGGCGTCACAGCTCTCCAGCAGGCCCCGGCCCACGAAGGCGCGCAGGATGCGTTTGCGCAAGGTAGCTTGCACCTGGGCTACGGCATCCGCATCCACGCCTGTGGCCGGGTGGAAAAGCACGCCCGCCGGGATGGCTGCCTCCTGGGCATCGGCATCGCCCTCGCCCGGCACTTGCTCAAACACCCCATCGACCACGCAGACGTGGAAGTGCACATGCTCGTTCAGGCTGGAGCCGAACCGGTGGATAAAGGCCACAGCGCCGATGTGCAGGGCAGCATTGTTCACGTCCGCTGCACCGGGGCAATTGGCAGATTGGCTTTGCGCAATAACGCGCAGGAAGATGCGCAGCACCATGTTGAGCACTGGCCCGTCGCGCTGCATAAAGTAGCGTAGCCGCTTCGGAACCGACAGCACCCACTGGCGCACCGGCAGGCGAGGAAAGACGTGGTCCGTGAGGTGCGCCGCCGTTTCCACCATGCGCCGGGTGTTGCACGAGGGGCAGACACCCCGGCCTTTGCAGGAGAAGGCGACAAAATAGTCGTGACCACAATCGTCACACCACGCCCGGGCAAAGCCGTGGGCGAAGATGCCGCACTCCAGATACTTACGAAAGGCTTGGCGAACATAAGACTTAGGGGTGTGATGGTCGCCCTGGCCGTCGAACTGGCCTGCACTGGCCAGCTCATGCCAAGTCTCGAAGTGTTCTGCTATGGTTTGGTAGAGCAGCGTGCGCTCGGGGTGGCGCGGGTTGAAGAGTTTGGGTTTGGCTACTGCTGCAGCTGGGGCGGCGGCAGCCGCGCTGCGGCCCGCATGGTGGTGCGATTGTGGCCTTGCGTGCGACTGAGCTGTAGACGTGTGCATGGTGCAACGCCTTGATGGGCGTGGCATAGGGCACATAACTGTACATTTATACAGTTATTACCTCCACAACAAATATTGCCGAGCCGCCAGACAGCAAAAAGCCCGAACTGTTGCCAGTTCGGGCTTGAAGGTTTGACGCGTCAGGTCGGTTTACTTCCGCGCTGGCGGCACATCCGTGCAGCTGCCATGCGCCACTTCCGCCGCCATACCGATGCTTTCCCCCAACGTCGGATGCGGATGAATCGTCTTGCCGATGTCCACCGCGTCCGCACCCATCTCAATCGCCAGGGCAACTTCGCCAATCATGTCACCCGCGTGCGTGCCAACCATGCCGCCGCCCAGGATCTTGCCGTGGC
>DAOPUP010000453.1:0-2250 GCA_035350655.1 Acidovorax sp.
ACAACGCCCGCCTGCCCCCGCTGCTGCTGCAGCCGCTGGTGGAAAACGCCGTCAAGCACGGCGTGGAGCCCAGTGCCCGTGGCGGCAAGCTGCGCGTGCTGACCGAGCTGCGCGGCAGCCGCGTGGTGGTGCGCATCACCAACACCCTGCCCAGCCCCGACAGCCGCACCCATGCCCGCATCCACGGCCTGTCGCAAGGCCACGGCATTGCCCTGGCTAATGTGCGTGCGCGGCTGGCCTTGCTGCACGATGTGCAGGGCGAGTTCAGCGCGGGCGTGCAAGACGGCCTGTACCAGGTGCGCATCACCCTGCCCGCCCCCGGCGCGCAAGAACGCGCCGCCCCTTCACCCGCATCCACCACCCCGCCCCTGCGCCGCTCCAGACCATGAACATCCTCATCGTCGACGACGAAGCCCTGGCCCGCAGCCGACTGCGCACCTTGCTGGACGATTGCCGGGACGCCATGCCCACCACCGTCACGGAGGCCGCCAGCGCCAGCGAAGCGCTGGCACGGCTCAGCCCCAACGGCGGCCATGCCTTCGACCTGGTGCTGCTGGACATTCACATGCCCGGCCAGGACGGCCTGGCCCTGGCCCATGCCATGCAGGCGCTGGCGCACCCCCCGGCCGTGGTGTTCGTGACCGCCCACGCCGACCACGCCGTGCGCGCATTCGAACTCGACGCTGTGGACTACCTCACCAAGCCGGTGCGGCGCGAACGCCTGCTGCAAGCATTGGCCAAGGCCCAGCGCAACCAGCGGCAAGGCGCCCCGGGCGCCCACAATGAGGCCGGTGCAGCCGCTGCTGCTGCCGGAGAAACCCTGCTGATCCAGGACCGCGGCCGCACCGAACGCCTGCCCCTGGCCGAGGTGCTGTATTTCAAGGCCGAGCTGAAATACATCACCGTGCGCACCGCCACGCGCAGCCTCATCCTGGATGGCTCGCTGAGCGAGCTGGAGACGAGGTTCGCCCCGCATTTGCTGCGCATCCACCGCAACGCACTGGTCGCGCGGCGTGCCGTGCGCGCGCTGGAAAAGCATTACGACCCCGAGGAAGGCGAAGGCTGGGCCGTGCGTCTGCAGGCGCTGAACGAGCTGCTGATGGTGTCGCGCCGGCAGGTGGCAGCGGTGCGCGAAGCGCTGGCGGGCTGAGCTGAGCCAGACCGCAAGACGCGGCGAGCCACCGGCGTCAGCCGGTGAACGGCACAACCGCCTCAGTGGACATGCGCGGCGCCACTCACCAGCATCACCAGCCCCATGCCCACGAGCAGCCAGCAGATCTGCGCCAGCGTTTCGCGCGCCGAAAGGCGTTTTTGCAGTTGTGGAATCAGATCGGCCAGGGCCACATAGACAAAGCTGCTGGACGCCACGGCCAGAAAATACGGCAACCAATCGTGCAGCTGCCCCACCAGGAAATACCCCACCAGTCCCCCCAGCGCCGTCACGGCCCCGGCCAGCGAGACCTTGACCAGCGCCATGCGCCGGTTCGGGCTGGTGTGGCGCAGCACCACCAGATCGCCCATGTGGTGGGGCACCTCGTGCGCCAGCACCGAAAACGCGGCAATCACGCCCAGCCGCATATCGGCCATGAAGGCCGAGGCAATCAGGATGCCGTCACCAAAGCAATGCACGCTGTCGCCGGTGAGCACCGCCCAGCCCCCTGCCTTGGGGCTATGGTGGTGGGCACGGTCATGTTCGTGCCCATGCAGCACTGCCGCCGCATGGACATGCCCGGTGGCCACCGGCTCCCCATGGCTGTGCTCGTGGCCGTGGTGCCACAGCTCGGCCTTGTCGAGCAGAAAAAAGAACACCACGCCCACCAGCAGCGTGGTGAAAAGCTCGTGGGCACCCACATGGCTTTCAAATGCCTCGGGCAGCAAGTGCATGAAGGCCGTGGCCAGCAAGGCGCCCGCCGCCAGGCTGAGCAGGCGCTGCGGACCCACGCTGCCGCCGCCGCCCTTGAGCCCTGCGCCCATGAGCAGCGCGGCCAGCCAGACGCTGCCGATGCCTGCCGCCAGGGTGGCCAGAATGATTGCTATCAAAGTCATAGCTATATGCTCTTGTTATATATGCCTCATTGGCAAATTTTGATCAAAATACGGTGCGCGCAAAAGCCCAAAAAAGAAGCCGCCCCCGCTGCGGCCGGGGCGGCTGGTGCAAAGGGTTGCGGGCGACTTCAGACCACGCCGTGGGCCTTGAACCAGGCCAGCGCACGTTTCCAGCCATCTTCGGCCGCTTCCTTGCGGTAGCTG
>DAOPUP010000454.1:0-2245 GCA_035350655.1 Acidovorax sp.
AAGACCGAGTTCAAGCACCTGGAGTTCTATTACTTCCACAACTGCGTGTACGACTTCATGTGGAAAAACAACCGGCGCCGCTTTGCCGAAAAATTCCCCACCTGGGACATCATCCGCAAGTACAACAAAGACTACAAGCTGATCTTCGTGGGCGACGCCACCATGAGCCCCTACGAGATCCTGCAGCCCGGCGGCAGCGTGGAGTACAACAACGAGGAACCAGGGGCCGAGTGGATCCAGCGCCTCACGCACGCGTTTCCGAAGTTCGCGTGGATCAACCCCGAGCCCCAGGGCGTGTGGCAATACCGCCAGAGCATCAGCATCATCCAGCAGCTCGTGGGCAACCGCATGTACCCGCTCTCGCTCAAGGGGCTCGAAGAAACCATGCGGCTGCTGTCAAAATAAGTCCATGCCCATCGCCCCACCAACGCCGGCCCGATGGCCGGCGTTGCTTTTTTTCTGCCTGGTGTGCCTGCAAGGCTGCAGCCTGTTGCCCCGGGGCGAAACCCGCACCACTGCCGATGCCGTCCCCGCACCGGTCACGGACCGTTCTGCCTTGCCCGCGTTCACACTTGAAGTGCGCGCACCCGACGGCGTGCGCGAGACGTTGGAACGCCATCTGGAACTGCAGCGTTTTCAGGCCTTGCACGATCTGCAGGCCGGCGAACTGCAGCGCCTGCTGGGGGCCGCCGACGCCAACGCGCGCGAACTGCTGGGCACCCTGGGCTACTTTGCCCCCACCATCACGGTGCTGATGACCGACACCCCGGACAGCACCACCGCCTTGCGCTCCGTCGTGGTGGTGGCAGAGCCCGGCCCGCAAACCCGCATTGCCAGCACCCGCATCACCGTGGCCGACCGCACCGACGAAGACGCCGAGAACCCCGCACGCCGGCAGGACCGGGTGCAGCGCAACTGGTCGCTGCAGCCAGGCGAGCCCTTCACCCAGTCGGCCTGGGACAGCGCCAAGACCGACGGCCTGCGCCAGCTGCAGGTGCGGCGCTACCCCACGGCCCGCATTGCGCAAAGCCGGGCCGAGGTGGATGCCGACACGCACCAGGCGGCGCTGAGCGTGCACTACGACACCGGGCCCGCCTACCGTTTCGGCCCCCTGGAGGTGCAGGGCAGCGAGCGCTACAACCCCGATGGCGCGCGCCGCCTGGCCCGACTGCCCACCGGCGCCTTCTATGACGAGACCGCATTGCTGGATGCGCAGTTGCGCCTGGCCAGCAGCGGCTACTACGATGCGGTGTTCCTCACGCTCGACACCGAAGGCAGCGACCCGCAAGCCGCCCCCGTGGTGGCACAGGTGCGCGAGGCGCGACTGCAAAAGCTGGTGTTTGGCGCCGGCCTGTCCACCGACAGCGGCCCACGCCTGTCGATGGACCATATCCACAACCAGTTGCCCGGCATAGGCTGGCGCTCGGTCAGCAAACTGACGCTGGACCGCAAAACCAAGCTGGCTGGCAGCGAATGGACCGCTCTGCCCGACGAGAGGGGTTGGCGCTGGTTTGCCTCGGCCCAGGCGCAGCGCGAAACCACGGGCGACTACGAGGTCAACAGCGGCCGCCTGCGCTCCGGTCGCAGCAAAAGCAGCACGCGCATCGACCGCAACTATTTTCTGCAATACGACTATGCCAACAGCCAAGGCCTGAACGCACCACCCTCCGGCACGGCACTGAGCCTGAACTACGGCTGGACAGGGCGCTATTTCAACAGCACCGTGGCGCCCACGCGCGGGCATGGGCTGGCGGTGGAACTGGGGGCGGGCACCACGTTCAACCCCGACCGTGCGCCCTTTGTGCGCACGCTGCTGCGCTGGCAGGCGTTCATCGCGGCGGGCCGCGTGCAGGCCGAGACCGGTGGCGCCCGCAATGCCCGCATCGCCCTGCGGGCCGAAGCCGGCGCCGTGCTGGCGCGCCAGGCGGCGCAAATCCCGGTGACGCAGCTCTTTCTGACCGGCGGCGACACCACGGTGCGCGGCTATGGCTACCGCGCCATCGGTGCGCGCATCGAAAACAACCAGCTCTACGGTGGCCGTTACCTGGGCCTGGCCAGCGCAGAGTGGCAGCGCCCCATCGTCTACAACGGCGCCATGACCGACTGGGAGAGCGCCTTGTTTGTCGATGCGGGCGCCGTGGCCGACCGCGTGGGCGACCTCAGCGCCCGCGTCGGGGTGGGCGCCGGCTTGCGCTGGCGCAGCCCGGTGGGCCCGCTGCAGGCCGACCTGGCCTATGGCGTGCAG
>DAOPUP010000455.1:0-2232 GCA_035350655.1 Acidovorax sp.
TGTTCGAGACCATCGAAGACCTGCGCAATGCCGCGCCCATCATGCGCGAGTTCTATGCGCTGCCCGGCGTGGCGGCTCTGGTGCAGCGCAGCGGCGGCGAGCAGGACATCATGCTGGGCTACTCCGACAGCAACAAGGACGGCGGCATCTTCACCAGCAACTGGGAGCTGTACCGCGCCGAGATTGCGCTGGTGGAGCTGTTTGACGAACTCGATACCAGCCATGGCATCCAGCTGCGCATGTTCCATGGCCGCGGCGGCACTGTGGGACGGGGCGGCGGCCCCAGCTACCAGGCCATCCTGGCGCAGCCGCCGGGCACGGTGCGCGGCCAGATCCGGCTGACCGAGCAGGGCGAAGTCATCGCCTCCAAATACGCCAATCCCGAGATCGGGCGCCGCAATCTCGAAACCCTGGTCGCGGCCACCCTGGAGGCAACGCTGCTGCAGCCCACCAAATCGGCCACCAAGGCGTTTCTGGACGCTGCCGCTCAGCTTTCGCAGGCCAGCATGGGCGCGTACCGCGCGCTGGTGTACGAAACACCGGGCTTCACCGACTATTTCTTCAACTCCACCCCTATCCGCGAAATCGCCGAGCTCAACATTGGCTCGCGCCCGGCATCGCGCAAGGCCAGCCAGAAGATCGAGGATTTGCGCGCCATTCCCTGGGGCTTCAGTTGGGGGCAGTGCCGCCTCACGCTGCCGGGCTGGTATGGCTTTGGCGCTGCCGTGGAGGCGTTTGTCAACCTGGAAGGCAAGGACCCCAAGACCCAGATGGCCTTGTTGCAAAAGATGTACCGCCAGTGGCCGTTCTTTCGCACGCTGCTGTCCAACATGGACATGGTGCTGGCCAAGAGCGACCTGGCGCTGGCCTCGCGCTACAGCGAACTGGTGACCGACACGCGGCTGCGCAAGAGGGTTTTCAGCGCCATCGAGGCCGAATGGCAGCGCACGGCCGATGCGCTCACACGCATCACCGGCGACAAGCAGCGCCTGGCGCACAACACGGCGCTGGCCCGTTCCATCAAGCACCGCTTTCCCTACATCGACCCATTGCACCACCTGCAGGTGGAGCTGGTGCGCCGCTGGCGCGCGGGCCAGGGCGATGAGCGCGTGCAGACCGGCATCCATATCTCGATCAACGGCATTGCGGCGGGCCTGCGCAATACCGGTTGAGGGGGCAGGGTAGCGGGCGGGGTAACGGGGGCGCTCAGTCGCCCAGCAACTCGCCCACCGCCTTCAGGTCCTCCACCCGGTCACACACGGCCTTCACGGCCATCATCACCGGGATGCCCAGCAGCAGCCCCCACAGGCCCCAGAGCCAGCCCCAGGCGAGCACGCTCACGAACACTGCCACGGGGCTCATGCTGCTGGCGCGGCTGGTGAGCCACGGGGTGAGCAGGTTGCCAATCAGGGTGTGGATGACCAGCGACGCGCCGCCAATGGCCAGCGCCATGTCCAGCGTGCCGAATTGCAAAAAGGCCACCAGGGCCGATGCGCCCGTGACCAGCGCCGAGCCGATGTAGGGCGCGAGGTTGAGCACCCCCGCCAGCACCGCCCACACCGCCGGATTTTCCAGCCCCAGGGCCCAGAAGGCCAGCCCCGTGGCCAGGCCCACGAGCACGCTGGTGAACACCTGCACCAGCAGGTAGCTCTGGATCTGCGCGGTGATTTCGTTGAGCACCTGCATGGTGATCTTCTTGCGCTCCAGGCTGCTGCCCGCGATGCGCACCAGCTTGCGCCGAAACAGGTTGCCCGAAGCCAGCGAGAAGAACGTGAGGAACACCACCACCGTGAGCTGCCCCAGGGCCGACATCAGGCCCATGGTGCCGCTCCAGAGGTAGTCGCGGAGGTTGAACGACGGCCGCTCGATCACCACGCGCTGCACGCCCCGGCGCGGTGGCGCGGCGGCGCTGCCTTCGGTGGCGGCCTGCTCGATTTGCGTGGCCGCCTTCTGCATGGTGTCGAGCGCGCTATCGCCGCCCGAGCGCTGGCGCAGGCTGTCACGCACCTTCTTGGCGGCCACCGGCATGGAGTTGACCAGCTCGGCCGCTCCGTCGCTGAGCGACCACGCGGCGCTGGCCAAGCCCGTCAACATGGCCACCAGCAGCACGCCCGAACCCAGCCAGCGCGGCACATGCCAGCGCTGCAGCGCATCGACTGCGGGCCGCAGCGCAGTGGTCAGCAGCAGGCTCAGCATGATGGGAATGAACACTGCGCTGGCCCAGTGCAGCAG
>DAOPUP010000456.1:0-2230 GCA_035350655.1 Acidovorax sp.
CTGCAACAGGTGCGCAAGAAGGGCCTGCGCGACATGGGCGGCGCCTTGTCGTCGCATGCCGCGCACCAGATCGCGCTGGGCGCCGAAACGCTGGCGCTGCGCATGGACCGCACCAGCGCCACCGCGCTGGCCTTGGCCCGGTGGCTGGAGCAGCATCCCGCTGTGGCACGGGTGTATTACCCCTTGCTCGAATCACACCCGCAGCACGCGCAGGCCCAAAAGCATTTGAGAGCAGGTTCGTGGCTGCTGTCGTTCGAGTTGCGCGATCCCGCGCAGTGCCTGCCCTTGTGCAATCGCCTGCAATTGCCTATCAAGGCCACGGGCCTGGGCGACACGCGCACGCTCATCATCCCGGTGGCGCATACCATTTTCTGGGAAGCGGGCCCTGCGGTGCGGGCCGCCATGGGCATTGGCGACAGCATGATTCGCCTGTCGGTGGGGCTGGAGGAGGTGGAGGACTTGCTGGTCGATTTTGAACAGGCGCTGGCCGCGCTTCCCGGGGGCGCATGACGACCGAGAATCTGTCAATTTGCTATTTTAATAATAGCTTTATGTGATCTGTTTATAAGGGCTTTGGGCCGTTTTTGCTTCAGGTTCAGCCAAAGAACCTGTAGCACACGACAATGGCCGCCACCACTCCGGCCAGCTCGGCCAGCAGCGCGCAGGCCACGGCATGGCGTGCCCGCTGGATGCCCACGGCGCCAAAGTACACCGCCAGCACATAGAACGTGGTTTCGGTGCTGCCCTGGATGGTGGCAGCTACCAGCGCAGCGAAACTGTCCACGCCCTGGCTCTGCATGGTTTCGATCAGCATCGCACGCGCTGCGCTGCCCGAAAACGGCTTGACCAGGGCCGTGGGCAGGGCATCCACAAAGCGCGCATCCACGCCCAGCACCTGCACGCACCAGCGGATGGCGTCGAGCACATAGCCCAGAGCGCCCGAGGCGCGGAACACCCCCACCGCGCACAGCATGGCCACCAGGTACGGCAGCAGGCCCTTGGCCACATCAAAGCCTTCTTTGGCACCCTCGATAAACGCCTCGTACACCGCCACCTTGCGCCAGGCACCCACCACCACAAAGAGCACCACCAGCGCAAACAGTGTGAGATTGCCCAGCAGCGACGACCACTGCGCCAGCGCCGCTGCGCTCAGCGTGGCCAGCAGCGCAATGAAGCCTGTCAGCGCCAGCGCCACCGGCAGGAGGTAGGCCAGCACCACCGGGCTGAACAGCGGCAGGCGCTGCACCACGGCCACGCTGACCAGGCCCACCAGCGTGGACGCCGATGTGGCCAGCAGGATGGGCAGGAACACCAGGGTCGGGTCGGGCGCGCCCTGCTGCATGCGGTACATGAAAATGGTCACCGGCAGCAGCGTGAGCGAGGACGCGTTGAGCACCAGAAACAGAATCTGTGCGTTGGTGGCGCTGTCGGGTTGCGGGTTCAGCTCCTGCAGCGCGCGCATGGCCTTCAGGCCCATGGGCGTGGCGGCGTTGTCCAGGCCCAGTGCGTTGGCAGCAAAGTTCATGGTCATCAGGCCCAGAGCCGGGTGACCGCGCGGCACACCAGGCATGAGCCGCGCGAACAGCGGCGCCAGCCAGCGCGCCAGGGCGTTCACGATGCCGGCCTTTTCGGCGATGCGCAGAAATCCCAGCCACAGCGTGAGCGTGCCGAACAGCAGCACCATCACTTCGACCGAGAGTTTGGCCATGGCAAACAGGGCCTCGACCATGGCCGCGAAGATCTGGGCATGGCCGCCGATCAACCATTGGGCCAATGCGGCCATGGCGGCGGTGACAAAGAAACCCAGCCAGAGGATGTTGAGCAAGGGAAAAACTCCGTGTGGGCTGCGGTGGGTCATTTTTGGCCCATGGGCCGCAGCAGTCTTTTGCGCAGTGCCGGTCTGGGGGGCAAATCCGGCACTGGAGAGATTAACCCGCATCTTGCCCGCGGCCCCGCAAAAGGCAGGTTGAATCGCCGGGTGGTACCCTACAGGGTTCGGTTGCGCACAGGTTTTCTCTGGAAAAACCTGCGTGCTTCGCCCCAAGACAAAAATCAGGCGCCTGTGAACCCGTTCATGGAGCGCCACTACACCAAGGAACATCCGCCATGGGCGCCCAGTGGAAAGCAAAAGGTAAGGCACAAGTCGCAGATGCCAGAGGCAAACTGTTTGGCAAACTGGCCAAGGAAATCATGGTGGCTGCGCGCGGCGGGGCCGACCCTGCCGGCAACT
>DAOPUP010000457.1:0-2225 GCA_035350655.1 Acidovorax sp.
CGCGTGTGTTGCGGTTGAGCAAGTGCTTGATGCGGTACAGCAGCCGCCCGGCCCAAGTGCCGTAGATCACGCCTTCCACCTGCTGGCGGTTGGCGATGAAGAGTTTGAGCAGATCGGTGAGGTGCGGCGTGGTCCAGTCGCCGGCAATGTAGCTTTCGGCAAAACCGATGTCGCCCGACTTGAGCGCCGCGCTGCACACGTTCCAGCTCTTCAATGTGATGGCCGCCGAGGGGCCGTTGCCGTGCCCGAAATGCTGCAAGGTGCCGTCGGGCAGCTGCACCGTGAGGTGGCCGTGCTGCAGCCGCTGCAAAAGTCTCAGGGCCGTGCGTGCTGCAGCGGGCGTGCCTGCAGGCAGGGCCTGGGCGGAGCGGGGAGCGGTGGAGGAGTTCATGGCGGTTTCGTCGTGCATGGGTTCGGCAGGTCACGTCAGCGGGTCACGTGGGAGGCGGGCGGCTCGGGCTTGCGATGAAAGCGCACACGCTTGAGCCACAGCCGCAGCGCATGCCAGTGGATGCGGGCGACGATGGCCAGCGTCATGGCGGGATAGCCCCACAGCGCCTGGCGCAGGGTGTGTGCGGTGATGGCGTGCAATGTGCCGCTCACGCTGGTCTGAATCAGTGGACCGCTGTCGTCGTCATGGTCGATGCGCACCACGGTGCGGCCGGCGTCCTGCGCGCCGGCCTCGGTACGCATGAAACGGAAGCGGTAGCCGCCACTCACCTCGCAAAACGGTGACACATGGAAAACCTTGCGCGCCTGCTGTTCCACGCCGTACTGCGGGGCGTCGAGCAGGTAACAGTGGCGTTCGCCAAAGGTGTTGTTCACCTCCACCACAATGGCACGCAGGCGGCCATCGGCGCGGTGGCAATACCAAAAGCTCACCGGCTTGAAGGTGTAGCCCAGCACGCGCGGATAACAGTGCAGCCAGACCTCGCCGGTGGCGTCATCAATGCCCTCGGTGTGCAGCAGCTCGTCGAGCCAGTCCAGGGCCCCGCCCTGCGCGGCGCTGCGGCCGTCGCCGTGGTCCACGTCATGGAAACTGATGGCACCGCGCCGGTTGATAGCCAGGTCGCTGTGTATGCCGGGCAGGCTGCGCATCGGCAGCATGAGAAAGAACGTGGGGTAGGCAAACGCATGCCGCCGGGGCCGCAGCCGCGTATGGCGCACCTGACCAAAGCCGATCAGGGGCAGAACGGGAGCGGTGGGCGTTGTCACGCGGCCTCCGCCAGGGGTGCGGGCAGGGCCGCAAGCAGCTGCTCGGCCACGGCCAGGCCGGACTTGAGACCGTCTTCGTGGAAGCCATAGCCTGTCCAGGCGCCGCAGAACCAGGTGCGCCGCTGCCCCTGGATCTTTGCCACCTGCTTCTGCGCGCGGATGGCCGCCATATCGAACACCGGGTGGGCATAGTCGTAGCTGCCGATGACATGCCTGGGTGCAATATCGAGCACCGGATTGAGCGACACCACCACCGGCTGGGCAAACGGCACCGGCTGCAGCTGGTTGATGAGGTAGTGCAGGCACACGCGCGCCGACTCCCGGCTGCGTTGCTGGGCCCGTTCGTAGTTCCAGGCGGCCCAGGCAACGCGCCGCGCGGGGAGCACCGAGGTGTCGGTGTGCAGCACGGCGCTGTTGGCCTGGTAACGAATGGAGCCCAGCACGGCACGCTCTTGCGCGGTGGGCTGGGCCAGCAACGCGAGCGACTGGTCGGAGTGGGTGGCCAGCACCACCTGGTCAAACTGTTCTACCAGGCCGTCCGTGAACACGAGCACGCCCGCGGCGTCCCGTTCGATGCGACGCACGGGCGTCGCCAGGCGCTTGTCGGCAATGCCCGCCACGATCTTGTCCACATAGTGGCGCGCACCACCGGCCACCGTCCACCACTGCGGGCGGTTGCTGACCTGGATCAGGCCGTGGTTGTGGCAGAACCGGATCATGGTGGCCACCGGGAACTTCAGCATCTGGTCGGTGGGGCAGCTCCAGATGCAGCCGAGCATGGGCAGGAAGTACCAGTCGCGAAACGCATCGCCAAAGCGGTGCTCGCGCAAGAAGTCGCCCAGCGGCTGCATCAGCGCCGCATCGGCCTGCTTTTCTGCAATGCGCGTGCACAGCTTGTTAAAGCGCAGCAGGTCGCGCAGCATGCCCAGAAAGCGCGGGTTGACCAGATTGGAGCGCTGGGCAAACACGGTGCTGAGGTTGGTGCCGCTCCACTCCAGCGTGCGGCCGCC
>DAOPUP010000458.1:0-2214 GCA_035350655.1 Acidovorax sp.
CGCACCATGTCGCGCTCCATGCGCAAATCGTCGGCCAGGCCCAGGCTGCGGGCGCGGCGCACCTGCTCGAGCACCACATGCAGCATCAGCGGCGAGCGCTTGCGCAGCGTGGCCGCCGTGGCGCGGGCCCAGTCAGAATCTGCGGCCTCCAGCTGGCCCACGATCTCGCGCACGGAGGGCAAAGAAAAATAATGATCAATACTGGCTCTAGCGCTTTCATTGCTTGCACTAGTAGCTATTAATTTTGAAGCAACAAAGTTTTTTACGGCCACGCCATCGGCGAAATGCTCTGCGCCCAAGGCCTCCCACAAGGGCGCCTGCTGCTCCACGGGCAGGCCACCATCGGCCAGACCGAACGCCACCGCATCGCCGGCGCCGATGGTGTCGCCCGTCAACGCCAGCCACTCGCCCACGCGGCCCGGACAGCGGCTCAGAAAGTAGCCGCCCCCCACATCCGGGAAAAGTCCGATCGCCGTCTCGGGCATGGCCATCTTGGTGCGCTCGGTCACCACGCGCAGCGTTGCGCCCTGGCTGATGCCCATGCCACCGCCCATGACGATGCCGTCCATGAACGCGATGTAGGGCTTGCCGTAGTTGTGGATCAGGTGGTTGAGCGCATATTCCTCGGTGAAGAAGTCTTCGAGCAACGGATTGCCCTGGCTGCCTGCCTGGTGCAGAAAGCGGATGTCGCCACCCGCGCAAAAAGCCCCGAACGGGCCTTCCTTGTTGCTGCCGCGAATGGCCACCGCCAGCACCGTCGCATCGTCTTTCCAGCCGCGCAGGATGCCCATGAGATCCCGCACCATGCCCAGCGACAGCGCATTGAGCGCCCGGGGGCGGTTCAGGGTAATGAAACCCACCTGGCCTCGCACCTCACTCAACACCTCGCTGGGCAACTCATTCGGGACTTGCACTTTCATCTCCGTCATTTTTGTTCCTTCCAAGCTAAAAATTCGTTCAACACCAAGGCTCCAATCACCAGCAGGCCGCCCGTCAGCACGGCCGGGCCGGGGCGCTCGCCCGCACCCACCCAGGCCAGCAAGATACCGAAGATAACCTCCAGCAGCCCCAGCAAGGCCATTTCGGGGGCCTTGAGCACATGCCCGCAGCGCACCGCCAAAACGCACGGAATCGCCAGCTGAAACAGCCCCAGCAACGCCAGCAGCAGGATATCGTGGCCCGTCGCCTGCAACGGCAACGCCCATGGCAAGGTCGCCAGTGCCGACAGCACAGCGCCCACCAGAACCGCCGGCACCAGGTCCACGGCGTGGCCGTGCTGCTGCGAGGATTGCACCACCGTCCAGTTCGCCGCAGCCGCCACCGGAACGCACAGGGCCACCAAGGTACCGGCCAGCGGCAACCCGGCCATCTGCGCGCCATACATCCAGGCCATGCCGGCGCCGGCAAGGCCGATGGCCAGCCAGGTGCGCAATGCAATCCGGTGGCCAATGAAAATGCGCGCCAGCAAGGCGGTGATGAGGGGACCCGCCGCCATGGTCACCAGCACATTCGCCACCGGCATGAGCATCATGGCGACCATGAAGGTGGTGAACATCACGCTCCAGCACAGGCCAGACAGCCACAGGGCAGCGCCGCCGCGGCGCATGGCAGACAACCAGCCACGGCCCTGCAGCGCAGGCAGAATCACCAGCAGCGACAGAACGGTGAAGAAGCTGCGCCAGAAGGTCACTTCAAAGCTGCGCGCATGCTCCAGATGGCGCGTCACCACCCCAGCAATGGACCAAAGCAGAGTGACCACCAGCATCAGCGCGAGCGCACGGGAATGCGTGAGTTTCATGGCATTTCGTCGACAAAACGGGGCTTCAGACGGCAAAAGGGCCACTGCACTGCAGCGGCCCTGATGGAAACGGACAGGAGAGCGTCGCGGCCCTCCTGAGACCGGGATCAGCGACCGGCGCGCTTGCGGTCGCTTTCTTTCAGGTGGCGCTTGCGGATGCGGATGGACTTGGGCGTGATTTCCACCAACTCATCGTCCTCGATGAACTCCACGGCGTATTCCAGCGTGGCGTCGATGGGGGGCGTGATCTTGATCGCGTCTTCCTTGCCCGAGACGCGGAAGTTGGTCAGCTGCTTGGTGCGCGTGGCGTTCACCACCAGGTCATTGTCACGGCTGTGGATGCCCACGATCATGCCTTCGTACACCGGGTCGTTGGCCTTCACGAACATGCGACCGCGGTCGTCGAGCTTGCCCAG
>DAOPUP010000459.1:0-2214 GCA_035350655.1 Acidovorax sp.
CCAACGCCATGGGTGGGCGCGAAGTGGGTGGCCTGGCCAATCTGCTGTCGGCCCACCGCGATATGGCCAACCCGCAGCACCGCGCCGAAGTCGCAGCGCTGTGGGGCGTTCCGTCAGTGCCCGACCAGCCCGGAAAGACCGCTGTGGAAATGTTCCAGGCTGCGGCCGACGGAGAAATCAAGGCGCTGTGGATTGCCTGCACCAACCCCGCGCAAAGCATGCCCGACCAGGCCACGGTGCGCCGCGCACTGGAGCGCGCCGAATTTGTCGTGGTGCAGGAAGCATTTGCCACCACGGCCACCTGCGCCTATGCCGACCTGCTGCTGCCCGCCACCACCTGGGGTGAAAAGGAAGGCACCGTCACCAACAGCGAGCGGCGCATCAGCCGTGTGCGCGCCGCCGTGCACGCGCCCGGTGCGGCACGGCATGACTGGCGCATTGCGGTGGACTTTGCACAGCGGCTGGAAACCGTGCTGGGCCGCAGCGGCCCCACGCTGTTCCCCTACACCCAGCCCGAAACCATCTGGAACGAACACCGCGAATCCACCCGCGGCCGTGACCTGGACATCACGGGCCTGAGCTACGCTGCGCTGGAAGAATCCCCGCAACAGTGGCCGCTGAGAGAAGGCGAATCGCTGGGCAAGGTGCGTTTGTACGAAGACGGCATCTTCCCCACACCCGACGGCCGCGCCCGCTTTGTCGCCACGCCCTACCAGGGAGTGGCCGAACCGCGCGAGTCGCGCTACCCGTTCTCACTGACCACCGGCCGCCTGCGCGACCAGTGGCACGGCATGAGCCGCACCGGCACACTGGGCCGCCTGTTTGGCCATGTGCGTGAACCGGCCCTGCAAATGCACCCGCAGGACATGCGTCGGCGTTTGCTCGTGGAAGGCGATCTGGTGCAGGTCACCAGCAAGCGCGGTTCCATCCTGGTGCCGGTGCAGGCCAGTGCCGAGCTGGGCCTGTCGCAGGTGTTCATGGCCATGCACTGGGGCGAAGAGTTTCTGAGCGGCGTCAGCAGCACCGGGCAGCGCCTGGCGGGTGTGAACGCACTCACCACCTCCGCCTACTGCCCGGACTCCAAACAGCCCGAGTTCAAACACGCCGCTGTCAAGGTGCTCAAGGCCGAGATGCCCTGGTCGCTCCTGGCCATGGCCTGGCTGCCCAACGACCAGGTGCTGACCGCACGCGGCTGGCTGCAGGCGCTGATGGCGCGCTTTCCATTTGCCAGTTGCACTCCGTTCGCGAACCAGACGACGCTGAACACAAAGGGCCAGCAGCGCAGTGGACTGCTGTTTCGCGCAAGCGCCTACGAGGCGCCCGACGCAGCGCTGCTGGCGCAGATTGAATCCATATTGCAGCTCGACGGCCCCGAGGTCATGCGCTATGCCGACGCACGCCGCGGCCAGCGCCGCGCCGCACGCCTGCGGCGGCGCACGCTGGACGCATCTGCCACGCTGGAAGGTTTCCTGCTGGCCGGTGACACCAGCGCCCAGGGCTGGATCAGCACGCTGCTGCAAGATGAGCAGCCGGCCCAGGCCTATGCCCGCGCCCTGATGGCCCCCGGCGCCCAGCCGCCCCAGGCGGTGGTGTCGCGCGGCAAGACGGTGTGCACCTGCTTCAATGTGACGGATACGGAAATAGACGCCCACCTGGCGCAATGCGTGGGCGCCGCCAACCAGCGGCTGGAGTCGCTGCAATCCACGCTGAAATGCGGCACCAACTGCGGCTCCTGCCTGCCGCAACTGCAGCGCATCGTCAAGACAAGCCTGCCGATCGCCGCGCCAGACCGCCAGACCGCATAAGCTCATAGCCCAAAGTCATCAAGCCTCAGGGACAATCGGAGCATGGGTATCGGCAAGTACATCAAGGAAATCGGGCGCGGCAAAGACGGTGCACGTGCCCTCACGCGTGAACAGGCCTGCGATCTGTGGGGCCAGCTACTGGACGGCACTGTCACCGATCTGGAAGTTGGCGCGTTCTGCCTGGCGATGCGCATCAAGGGCGAAACGCCGGACGAGATGGCCGGCTTTCTGGATGCCACCGCCCAGCGCATCACACCGGTTCCGGCATCCCCCGGCGGCCAGCCCACCGTGGTCATCCCCAGCTACAACGGCGCGCGCAAGCTGCCGCTGCTGACACCGCTGCTGGCGCTGCTTCTGGCCCGTGAGGGCTTGCCGGTGCTGATCCACGGCACGGCCACCGAGTCCACCC
>DAOPUP010000460.1:0-2210 GCA_035350655.1 Acidovorax sp.
GCTCCGGCCGCCTAGCAGCTCATCCCGCTCGCTACGCCCTTGAGGGTGGGGTGTGAAGGCGGGGAGATTTTTTTCTCACTCTCGTTCGGGCTGAATCAAGCCGGGGCTGCAACACTCCATCGGTCGGGCTGAGCTTGTCGGAGCCTGGTTCCGCATACACCTCCCAATGTCACCCGGATTGCCTGCCCACCCATGTCCTCCACCAACGCCCTTGAAGTCTTGATCCAGGCGCTGCGCCGTTTGCCGGGGGTGGGGGTCAAATCTGCGCAGCGCATGGCGTTTCATTTGATGCAGCATGACCGCGATGGGGCAGAGGCCTTGTCGATGGCGCTGCACCATGCGGTGCAGAACGTGCATCACTGTGCACGCTGCCACACGTTCACCGAAGACGATATCTGCAGCACCTGCCTGGACCCGGAGCGGGATGCGACGCGGCTGTGCGTGGTCGAGACACCGGCGGACCAGTCGGCGCTGGAGCGCACGGGCGCCTTCAAGGGGCTGTATTTTGTGTTGATGGGGCGGCTCAGCCCGCTTGACGGTATCGGTCCCAAGGAAATTGGCTTGCACAAGCTCATGGAGCGCGCCTCCAACGGCGTGGTGCAGGAGGTGATCCTTGCCACCAACTTCAACGCTGAGGGAGAGGCCACGGCCCATGTGATCAGTGAGACGCTCAAGAGCCGGGGCCTGCATGTCACGCGGCTGGCACGGGGCGTGCCCGTGGGCAGCGAACTCGAGTATGTCGACCTGGGCACCATCGCCCATGCACTGGTAGACCGCCGATAGCCCTTTGGTCGCTAGAATACTCCCGAATTAATAGCGGACAGCGCTTGTCGGTGCTGCGCTAGATCCGTCTAAGGGCAAAAATGAATTCCTTGCATGTGGCGCGTTTCACGGTGGCCTACTGGTGCGTTTTCGTCGCCGTGCTGCTGCCCCTGGTGTGCGCCTGGCTGGCCAAGAGCGGCGGCTTTGGCAAGCCGCGCCGCGAGGGTGGCTATGACAACCACGACCCGCGTGCCTGGATGGCCCGCCAGACCGATTGGCATGCCCGCGCCAACGCAGCCCAGGCCAACAGTTTCGAGGCGCTGCCGTTTTTTATGGGCGCCGTCATCATTGCGCACCAGTTGAGGGCAGGGCAGACCTTGCTCGATATCCTGGCGTTCTTGTTCGTCATGCTGCGCATTTTCTACATCATGATGTATGTCTCCGACATGCCCAAGGCCCGCAGCATGGTCTGGGGCGCGGGCTTCATGGTGAACATCGCCATTTTCTTCATCGGCTACCGGTAAAGCGTGCGGGCTGCGGCCCGCACCGGGGTACGTAGAAATCCCAGGGGGTAGACCCTGATGCGCCCATGCGGGGGTTGCGGCACGATTGTTGCATTGCAGCAATACGCCCTTTCTTTCGATTCCCATGGTTTTTCCTCCTGTCAGCCGCCGAGCCTTTGGCGCCGTGTCTGTCTTGTCGGCAGTGGCGGCGTGCACGGGCGCATCGTGGGCGCAGGCGCCAGGCTCCACGGGTGGGCGTATCACCATTGCGGTGGGTGGGCAGGCGGTGCTTTACCACCTGCCCCTGACCATTGCAGACCGGCTGGGTTTTTTTCAGGCCGAGGGGCTGGATGTGCACGTGCGGGACTTCGCTGGTGGCGCGCTGGCGTTGCAGGCGGTGCACGACGGCGCGGCCCATGTCTGCTCGGGGGCCTATGAGCACACCCTTCTCCAGCAAAGCCAGGGCCATGATTTCCGCGCCTTCGTGGTGCAGGGTCGGGCGCCGCAGCAGGCGCTGGGTGTGTCGGTGCGGGCACTGCCGGGCTATCGCCGGCCGGCCGATCTGCGTGGGCGGCGCATCGGTGTTTCGGCACCGGGCTCGTCCACCCAGGTGATGGCCAGTGTGCTGCTGGCGCGAGCGGGCGTGGATGCGCGCGAGGTGTCTTTTGTGGGCGTGGGAACGGGCGCTACCGCCGTGGCGGCCCTGCGCACGGGTCGCGTTCATGCGTTGTGCCATGCCGATCCCATCATGTCCCTGCTGGAGCACCGCGGCGAGGTGCGCCTGGTCAGTGACCTGCGCACGCTCACTGCCGCGCAGGAGGTGTTTGGCGGGGCCATGCCCGCCAGCTGCCTGTACGCACCCCAGGCATTTCTGCACAAGGAGCCCCTGGTGGCGCAAGCGCTGACCAACGCCATCGTGCATGCGCTCAAGTGGCTGCAGACCGC
>DAOPUP010000461.1:0-2207 GCA_035350655.1 Acidovorax sp.
GATCTTGTTCACGTCCACGCCGTGCTCGCGCAGGTATTTCTTGGTGACGAACTCGGCGCAGGCGCCAAAGCTGTTGAAGCCGATGGTCTTGCCTTCGAGGTCCTTGGGCTGGCGGATGCCCGAGCTCTTTTTCACGAAGTACTTCATGTGGGGCGCTTCCTGCAGCGTCTTGCCGCCTGCGGCCACCACCTTCATGTCGGCGCCACTGGCAATGGCCGAGATCACCAGCGGCACCATGCGGGCACCAAAGTGGATGTCGCCCGTGCCGACCAGCGGAATGATCTGCGGTGCGGCCACCTTGCCCACGTACTTGGGCCGGGTGCTGGTGCCCTCGAAATAGCCCAGGCGGTCGGCCAGGTAGATCAGGTCGAACGAGGGGTTGTCGGGGTAGAGGAATTCGACGATCTTGCTGCTGCCGCCCGCTGCCGGTGCGGGTGCGGCCGAGGTGGTGGCGGCCTGCTCATCGGGGCGCGAGCAGCCGGCCAGGCCCCAGCTGGCGGCGGTCAGGGCGGTGAGGGTTTTCAGCGCCGAGCGGCGGCTGGTGGCTATGGTCATGGTGCGCAGTCCTTCGAGTGGGAAACAGTTCGAAGGCTGCAGCGTAGGTTTTGATGCGCATCAAGCCAACGAAGGTTTGCGCATATGGATAGGCGGTGCGTAGCGGCAGTGAGGTCCGCAACCACCATTTCAAGCAAAAATGGCCTGTAGCGCTTTTAGATAAAGCGGTTGCAGCTATTTAATTTGTAGCGTTATTCAGCAATTTTCGTGACGGAACCGGAGTTCCCGGCACGATTCAGCGCTTCGAATCCGGCGGGTAGGCGGGCGAGCCGGGTGGCGCAAACAAGTCCCAGCTGGCGATGAACAAGGCGGCAATCGCGGGGCCGATGACAAACCCGGTCAGTCCGAACAGGGCCATGCCGCCCAGCGTGGAGATCAGCACCACATAGTCGGGCATTTTGGTGTCCTTGCCCACGAGAATGGGGCGCAGCACGTTGTCCACCAACCCGATCACGCCTATCCCATACAAAGTAAGCACCACACCCTGCCAGACGGCACCGGTGGCCAGAAAGTACAGTGCCACGGGCCCCCAGACAAGGCCTGCACCCACGGCGGGCAGCAGCGACAAAAAGGCCATGGCCACGCCCCAGAGCACGGGGCCCTGGATGCCCAGAATCCAGAAAATCAGGCCACCCAGCGCCCCTTGCGAAGCCGCCACCACGATGTTGCCCTTGACGGTAGCCCGAATGACGGTGGTGAACTTGCCGGCCAGCTGGTGCTTGTGCTCCGCGTCAAGCGGTATTGCGTGGCCAATGCGTGTCGCCAGTGCGGCGCCGTCGCGCAGCAGAAAGAACAGCAGATACAGCATGACGCCAAAACCCACCACGAACTCCAGCGTGTTCTGTCCTATGTTCAGCGCCTTGGTCGCAACGAACTGGCTGGCCTGCACTGCGAAGGAAGACAGTTTCTCCTGCATGTCGCCGAGGGTGGTGAGGTTGAAACGGTCCAGCAGGCTGGCGGCCCAGGCGGGCAGGGCGGCAATGATCTGCTGCAGATACTGGCCAAAGTTCAGCTGGCCGGATTTCAGGCGGTCGTAAATGCCGGTGGCTTCCTGGGCCAGGTTCACGGTGATCAGTGCCATGGGCAAAATGACAATCACCAGGCACAGCGACAAGGTGGCAAGTGCCGCCAGATTGGGGCTCTTGGGCATGCGCCGCAGCAGCTTGCGGTGCAAGGGCGCAAACAGGATGGCCAGCACCAAGCCCCAGAACACGGCGCCATGAAACTGCCAAAGGATGGCGCCGAAAGCGATGGTGACCAGCGTCAGGAGAATCAGGAAAACGCGGTTTTCGAAGGGTGAAGGCAGCATGGAGGTGCAAGGGCGGAAGGAATGTCCGCACTGTACGCGAGTGAATGCCCTGCACCCGGGCGGAATCTCGGCGGGGTGGGTAACCCCGGGGGCTGCAGGCTGGAGCGCTTTGCCGTTCGGTGGCACAATACCGCCCGTACAAAGGCCCTTCCCCAGCCACAGTCGCATCCGCCAACCGGTCCAGCCGTGTCGCGGAAGGTTTCTCAACCAGCTAATGCTTCCCCAAGGGAAGCGGAGGTCAGCGGAATATGAGCGATACGACATCCGTCTATCAAGCCTACCAAGGCAACACCTACCTCTTCGGCGGCAATGCGCCCTATGTCGAAGAGATGTATGAAAACTA
>DAOPUP010000462.1:0-2189 GCA_035350655.1 Acidovorax sp.
TGCCAGGTGTCGGCCTTGTCCAGCCACATCAGCGGTGTCTCGAAGGTGAAGCGCTGGCCCATGCCCAGTGACACGGCCACCTGCAAGGCCTTGAGGGTGTCATCGCGGCAATCGGGGTAGCCGGAAAAATCGGTTTCGCACATGCCGCCCACCAGCGTGTGCAGGCCACGCCGGTAGCCCACGGCGGCGGCCAGCTGGAAGAACAGCAGGTTGCGCCCGGGCACAAAGGTATTGGGCAGGCCGGCGGCATCCATCACGATGGCGGTGTCCCGCGTCAGCGCCGTGTCGCTGATCTGGCCCAGCACGGCCAGATCGATCATGTGGTCTTCGCCCAGCCGCTCGCGCCACTGTGGAAACTGCGCACGCAGCGCGGACAGCACTTGCTGGCGTGCCTGCAGCTCCACCTGGTGGCGCTGGCCGTAGTCGAAGCCAATGGTCTCGACATGCCCGAAGTGCTGCAGCGCCCATGCCAGGCAGGTGGTGGAGTCTTGTCCGCCAGAGAAAAGTACGAGGGCGTGTCCGGTTCGCATGGGCGGCTTCTTTCGCAAAGGGTGGGCGTAAAAAAACCCCGCGCTGCGGGGTTCATGGAGCAGGCCGTGGGGGCCTCAGGCCATGTTCACGGCGATGAAGGCCAGCAGGAAGATCATGATGGCGCCCACCACGGGCAACACCACAGGAATCAGCGGAATCACGTTTTCCACTGCATCGGCCGAGTGCGCTTCGGTAGCGTGCGAGGTGTTGTGGTCAGACATGGCAATGGCTCCAAAGGGCGTAAAACTGCTGCAATTCTAGCTGCAGCAACGAAGAGGGCGTGTGCCCAGGGCGTTGTGACATCAGTGTGGCTTGCATGCCGGCGCGGCGCCTCCAGCACCTGGCCCCGCAGCTAGGGGGAGGCGGCAGCGCTCTGCGGGAACGCTCGGGTGGTACTTAATTGCTATATTATTAATAGCTATGCACGCTTGTTTTTATTGGGCTTGAGTCTGTTTTGGCATAACTCCAGCGCAGGCGCTGCCATCAGACACCCAGCCCCGCCGTCCCGATGCCGCCTGGCTCTTTCACTGCCGGCACACCCGCAGCACCTCGGCCCCATACGCCTCGAGCTTCTTCGCGCCCATGCCGCTGATGCCTTGCAGGTCTTCCAGCGTGCCTGGGCTGCGCTCGGCAATGGCTGCCAGCGTGGCGTCGTGGAAGATCACATAGGCAGGCAGGTTGTGCTCGCGCGCCACCTCGGCGCGCCAGGCCTTGAGGTTGATGAAGCGCACCTGCGCGTCCGGCCCCAGGTTGGCTGCGGCGGCGGGCGGAGCGCTGCTTTTGCGCGCGCGCTTGGCCGGGGCGGATGACACCGATTCGCGCAGCTGCACCGGCACCTCGCCCTTGAGCACGGCGCGCGATCCTTCGGTGAGGCACAGGGTGTCAAAGCTGTGGCCGCTGTCCAGCATCACCTTCTGCAAGCCCAGCGCGCCGGTGGCGATCAGCTGGCGCAGCACGCCGCGCAGTTGGGGTTCGGTCAGGTCGGCGCCAATGCCGAAGGTGGAGATTTTTTCGTGCCCGAACTGCGCCACCTTCTCGGTCTTTTTGCCACGCAGGATGTCCATGATGTGCCCGGTGCCAAAGCTGATGCCGCTGGCCTGGTTCACGCGGTAGATGGTGGACAGCAGCTTGCGCGCCGCATCCGTGGCGTCCCACACCGCCGGTGGATTCAGGCAGTTGTCGCAGTTGCCGCAGGGCGTGGATTTTTCGCCAAAGTAGGCCAGCAGCCGCACGCGGCGGCAGTCGGTGGCTTCGGCCAGCGCCAGCAGTGCATCGAGCTTGCCGCGCAGCGCCTGCTTGAACTCTTCACCCGCGGGGCTCTCGTCGATCATGCGGCGCTGGTTCACCACGTCGTTCAGGCCATAGGCCATCCAGGCATCGGCGTTCAGTCCGTCGCGGCCCGCACGGCCGGTTTCCTGGTAGTAGCCCTCGATGTTCTTGGGCATGTCCACATGGGCCACAAAGCGCACGTCGGGCTTGTCGATGCCCATGCCAAACGCAATGGTGGCCACCATCACGATGCCTTCTTCGCGCAGGAAGCGGTCCTGGTTCTTCTGGCGCACCTTGGTGTCCAGGCCCGCGTGGTAGGGCAGGGCCGTGATGCCCGCGTCGCACAGCGTGGCGGCCAGTTCTTCCACGCGCTTGCGCGACTGGCAATA
>DAOPUP010000463.1:0-2189 GCA_035350655.1 Acidovorax sp.
CGCGAAGACGAAATCGCCGCCAAGGCCATGGGCATCAACACCCGCAACATGAAGCTGCTGGCCTTTGGCATGGGCGCCACGTTCGGTGGCGTGTCGGGGGCCATGTTCGGTGCCTTCCAGGGTTTTGTGTCGCCTGAGTCTTTCAGCCTGATGGAGTCGGTGATGATCGTCGCCATGGTGGTGCTGGGCGGCATTGGCCACATTCCGGGTGTGATCCTGGGCGCCGTGCTGCTGTCGGCCCTGCCCGAGGTGCTGCGCTATGTGGCCGGCCCGCTGCAGGCCATGACCGACGGGCGCATTGACTCTGCCATCCTGCGCCAGCTGCTCACAGCGCTGGCCATGATCATCATCATGCTGTTGCGTCCCCGTGGTCTGTGGCCAGCGCCCGAGCGTGGCAAGAGTCTGACACAGAAGACCTGAACACCACAGAGAGCGAAACCATGGCAGAAAAAAACAGAGAAGTGGTGCTGAGCGTTGCAGGTGTCTCCAAGCGTTTTGGCGGCCTGCAGGCCTTGTCCGACGTGGGCATTACGATTGAGCGCGGCCAGGTGTATGGCCTGATCGGGCCCAACGGCGCGGGCAAGACCACCTTCTTCAACGTCATCACCGGTCTGTATACGCCCGACAGCGGCAGCTTTGAACTGGCGGGCAAATCCTACGAGCCTACGGCCGTACATGAGGTGGCCAAGGCGGGCATTGCGCGCACCTTCCAGAACATCCGCCTGTTTGCAGAAATGACAGCGCTCGAAAACGTGATGGTGGGCCGCCATATCCGCACCCAATCTGGCCTGCTGGGCGCGGTGCTGCGCACCAAGGGCTTCAAGGCCGAGGAGGCGGCGATCGCCAAGCGCGCGCAGGAGCTGCTTGACTACGTGGGCATCGGCAAGTTTGCCGACTACAAGGCGCGCACCCTGAGCTACGGCGACCAGCGCCGCCTGGAGATCGCCCGGGCGCTCGCTACCGACCCGCAATTGATTGCGCTGGACGAGCCGGCCGCCGGCATGAATGCCACCGAAAAGGTGCTGCTGCGCGAGTTGATCGACCGCATACGCAACGACAACCGCACCATCTTGCTCATTGAGCACGACGTGAAGCTGGTGATGGGTCTGTGCGATCGCGTGACGGTACTCGACTATGGCAAGCAGATCGCCGAAGGCACGCCGGCCACCGTGCAGAAGAACGAAAAAGTGATCGAGGCCTATCTGGGCACCGGAGGACATTGAGCATGGCCGACAAATCCAACAAGGTACTGCTGCAGGTCAAGGGCCTGAAGGTGTCCTATGGCGGCATTCAGGCAGTGAAAGGCGTGGACTTTGAGGTGCGCGAAGGCGAGCTGGTCTCGCTGATCGGCTCCAACGGCGCTGGCAAGACCACCACCATGAAGGCGATCACGGGCACGCTGCCCATTAACGATGGCGATATCCTGTATCTGGGCGAAAGCATCCAGGGCCAGGGTGCCTGGGATCTGGTCAAGAAGGGCCTTGTGATGGTGCCGGAGGGCCGTGGCGTGTTCGCACGCATGACCATCACCGAGAACCTGCAGATGGGCGCCTACATTCGCAACGACAGGGCGGGCATTGCGGCCGACATCGAGAAGATGTTCACCATCTTCCCGCGCCTGCGCGAGCGCAAGGACCAGCTGGCCGGCACCATGTCGGGCGGCGAGCAGCAGATGCTGGCCATGGGCCGGGCACTGATGAGCCAGCCCAAGGTGCTGCTGCTCGATGAGCCCTCCATGGGCCTGTCGCCCATCATGGTGGACAAGATCTTCGAGGTGGTGCGCGACGTGTATGCGCTGGGTGTCACCATCTTGCTGGTCGAGCAGAACGCCAGCCGTGCGCTGGCCCTGGCAGACCGTGGCTACGTCATGGAGTCGGGCCTCATTACCATGACCGGCCCCGGCCAGGAATTACTGAGCGACCCGCGCGTGCGCGCCGCTTACCTGGGCGAGTGAGCCATGCGAACCTGAGGGCAAGGGGACGAGCGCCAAGCGATGCTGCTCAATGGCAAGGGGGGGCAGCACCTTGCATGCAGTGGCGCCGGCGGCACCCGACGTTGACGTTGCCCTGCTTGCCCCGTTTCGGCCAGCTCAATGAGCCGAACAGGTCGAAATCTTGCTATAATTCTAAGCTTCGACACACAGGAGAGGTGGCAGAGTGGTCGAATGTACCTGACTCGAAATCAGGCGT
>DAOPUP010000464.1:0-2186 GCA_035350655.1 Acidovorax sp.
CCGCCGAAAGTGAGCGCATGCTGACTCGGCTGAACGGCTTCTTTGACATCGTGGAGAAAATGCGTGCAGTGGACACCTCCGGACTGGAGCCCCTGGCCCATCCGGTGGCCGCCGTGCAACCTGTCACCTTGCGCCTGCGCGAGGACATTGCCAGTGAGCCCAACCAGCGCGAAGCCAACCAGCAAAGTGCGCCAGCGGTTGAACGCGGCCTGTTCCTCGTGCCCAAAGTGATTGAGTGAGAACCGTATGAGCAGCCCCTCCACCACCGCCTTGCATGACCTGAGCGTCAGCGACCTGGCCCGCCTGTTGCGCGCCCGTGAAGTTTCAGCAGTTGAAACCGCCCAGCATTTTCTCGCCCGCACCAAGGCGCACCAGTCCCTGGGCGCTTACGTGGCCTTGAACGAAGAAGCCACCCTCGCCCAGGCCCGCGCGGCCGATGGCCGCATGGCCGCGGGCGCTGCGGGCGCGCTGGAAGGCGTCCCCCTGGCGCACAAGGACGTCTTTGTCACGCGCGACTTTCCCAGCACCGCCGGCTCGAAGATGCTGGCAGGCTACCAGTCACCGTTTGATGCCACCGTGGTGCGCAAGCTGGCCGAGGCGGGTGCCGTCACACTGGGCAAGCTCAACTGCGACGAATTCGCCATGGGCTCGGCCAACGAGAACTCGGCCGTAGCCCCGGTGGGCTTCGATGCACCGGCGCCCGTGCGCAACCCCTGGGACACCCGCCGCATCCCCGGCGGCTCTTCGGGCGGCAGCGCCGTGGCCGTGGCGGCGCGCCTGGCACCGGCCGTGACCGGCACCGACACCGGTGGCTCGATTCGCCAACCCGCATCGTTTTGCGGCATCACCGGCATCAAGCCCACCTATGGCCGCGCCAGCCGCTACGGCATGGTGGCGTTTGCCTCCAGCCTCGACCAGGCCGGCCCCATGGCACGCTCGGCCGAGGACTGCGCCCTGCTGCTGTCGGCCATGTGCGGCCCCGATCCGGACCGCGATTCGACCTCGCTCGACATGCCCGCGGAAGACTTCAGCCGCTCGCTCCAAGATTCTCTCGACGGCCTGCGCATCGGCATCCCCGCCGAATTTTTTGGTGAGGGCCTCGCACCTGACGTGCGCACGGCTGTCGATGCCGCACTCAAGGAGTATGAAAAGCTGGGCGCCCGGCTCGTGCCCATCAGCCTGCCGCGCACCGAGCTGTCCATCCCGGTCTACTACATCATCGCCCCGGCCGAAGCCTCGTCGAACCTGAGCCGCTTTGACGGCGTGAAGTTCGGCCACCGCGCCAAGGACTACACCGACCTAGTGGACATGTACAAAAAGACCCGCGCCGAAGGCTTTGGCGACGAGGTCAAGTGCCGCATCATGATTGGCACCTATGTGCTCAGCCATGGTTACTACGACGCCTACTACCTGCAGGCGCAAAAAATCCGCCGCATGATCGCCGAAGACTTCCAGAACGCATTCCAGCAATGCGACCTGATCGCCGGCCCCGTGGCCCCCAGCGTCGCATGGAAGCTCGGCGAACATGGCAACGACCCGCTGGCGGACTACCTGGCCGACATCTTCACGCTGCCTGCATCGCTGGCCGGCCTGCCCGGCATGAGCGTGCCTGCAGGTTTTGGCGAAGGCAACATGCCCGTGGGCCTGCAACTCATCGGCAATTACTTCCAGGAAGCCCGCCTTCTGAACGCTGCGCACCGCCTGCAGCAAGCCACCGATTTCCACCTCCGCCAACCCGGAGGTCTGTGACATGACGACCAGCAAATTGATCCACGGCTACGAAGTCGTCATCGGCTTCGAAACCCACACCCAGCTTGCCACGCAAAGCAAGATCTTCAGCCGCGCCCCCACGGCCTTCGGCGCCGAACCCAACACGCAGGCCTGCGCCGTAGACCTGGCGTTGCCCGGCACGCTGCCCGTGATGAACCGAGAGGCTGTTGCTTGCGCTATCAAATTGGGACTGGCCCTCGGCTCCCACATTGCGCCAGTGAGCATTTTTGCGCGCAAGAACTACTTCTACCCCGACCTTCCCAAGGGCTACCAGATCAGCCAGTTTGAAATTCCGGTGGTGCAGGGCGGCGAGGTCGAGTTCTTCCTGGGCGACGAGAAGAAAACCGTGCGCCTGGTGCGCGCCCACCTCGAAGAAGACGCGGGCAAGTCGCTGCACGAAGACTCAGCACTCGGAG
>DAOPUP010000465.1:0-2170 GCA_035350655.1 Acidovorax sp.
GCCGCGCTGTCTGCCGTGGCTGCTGCTGCGCTCCTGGGCTGTGGCAAGAAGGAAGAGCCGGCCCCTGCGCCCGCACCAGAGCCCGCGGCGCAAGCGCCCGCACCCAAGCCCGAGCCGCTGAAGATCGCGTTTGCCTACGTGGGCCCCGTGGGCGATGGTGGCTGGTCCTACGCGCACGACAACGGCCGCAAGGCCCTGGAAAAGGAATTCGGCGACAAGATCGTGACCAGCTTTGTTGAAAGCGTGCCCGAATCGGCCGATGCCGAGCGCGTGCTGCGTGACATGGCGGGCCAGGGCAACAAGCTGATCTTTGGCACCACCTTTGGCTACATGGAGTCGATCCAGAAAATCGCCCCCGACTTCAAGGACGTGAAGTTCGAGCACGCCACCGGCTACAAGACGGCCGAGAACGTGCGCACCTACGACAGCCGCACCTACGAAGGCGCCTATATGGCAGGCGTGATTGCCGGCGCCATGACCAAGACCAACACCCTGGGTGTGGTGGGTTCGGTGCCCATCCCCGAAGTGATCCGCAACATCAACAGCTTCACGCTGGGTGCGCAGTCGGTCAACCCCAAGATCAAGACCAAGGTGGTCTGGGTGAACGAATGGTTCAGCCCACCCAAGGAAACCGAGGCCGCCACCTCGCTGATCAACGGGGGGGCCGATGTGCTGTTCCAGAACACCGACTCGCCCGCTGTGCTCAAGACCGCACAGGAAAAGGGCAAGCGCGCCTTTGGTTGGGACAGCGATATGACCGCCTACGGCCCCAAGGCCCACCTGGCATCGGCTGTGATCAACTGGGGCCCTTACTACATCAAGGCCACAAAGGATGCGCTGGACGGCACCTGGGCCACGGGCCAGAACTGGTGGGGCGTGAAAGAGGGCGCGATCGACATCGTCTCCATCGCAGACGATGTGCCGGCGGATGCCAAGGCCAAGGTCGAAGCCGTCAAGGCGGGCCTGAAAGACGGCAGCTTCACCATCTGGAAAGGTCCGATCGCGGGCCAGGATGGCAAGCCTGTGCTGGAAAAGGACATGGTGGCCGATGACAAGTTCCTGGGCGGCATCAATTTCTACGTCAAGGGCGTGGACGGCAAGATCCCCGGCGGCGACAAGAAGTAAGCGCCGCGCTGGCTGACCCTCTGACCCTGGCCGCCTGCGGGCGGCCTTTTTCTTGCTGCGCCATGGGTGCATGCCGTTTGCATGTCGCCGCCGGCAAGGCATCATGTGGCTTGCGCCGCATCCCCCCTGTTTCGCGGCATCACATTGGGAGTCTGCTGATGTTCAAAGTGCCCCCTGTCACCGCCCAGCGCCTGCAAGCGTTGTTGCGCGCCATGCCCAAGGCCGAGCTGCATATCCATATCGAAGGCTCGCTCGAGCCCGAGCTGATCTTTGCCCTGGCGCAACGCAACGCGGTGACGCTGCCCTATTCCAGCGTGGAGGCGTTGCGGCGGGCCTATGCCTTCACCAACCTGCAAAGCTTTCTCGACATCTACTATGCAGGCGCCAGTGTGCTGCTGCATGAGCAGGATTTTTACGATATGGCCCATGCCTATCTTGAGCGAGCTGCTCTTGATAACGTAGCGCATGCAGAAATCTTCTTTGACCCGCAGACCCATACCGCACGCGGGGTGGCCATCGAGACGGTGATCAACGGCCTGCACCGCGCCTGCGAGGATGCGCGCGCCGAGCTGGGCATCAGCGCCACGCTGATCCTGTGCTTTTTGCGGCACCTCAGCGAGGCCTCGGCCTTTGAAACGCTGGAGCAGGCGCAGCCCCTGCTCGGCAAGATCGTGGGTGTGGGCCTCGACAGCAGCGAGCTGGGGCATCCGCCGGAGAAGTTTGCGCGCGTCTTTGCCCGCTGCCGCGCGCTGGGCCTGCACCTCGTGGCCCATGCGGGCGAAGAGGGTCCGCCGGCCTATATCTGGAGCGCGCTGGATGTGCTCAAGGTCGAACGCATCGATCATGGTGTGCAGGCCTGGCACGACGCGGCGCTGATGCAGCGCCTGGCGCAGGACCGCATCCCGCTCACGGTGTGCCCGCTATCGAACCAGGAGCTGTGCGTGTTCCCCGACCTGAAGAACCACAACCTGCGCCAGTTGCTCGACGCCGGCCTGTGCGCCACCGTCAACTCCGACGACCCGGCCTATTTTGGCGGCTACATCAA
>DAOPUP010000466.1:0-2169 GCA_035350655.1 Acidovorax sp.
CAAAGAGACAGACCTTGCGAGATATTCGAGACCGCAGACCCACCGCACCTACACGCGCCAATTCAAAGCCGAATTGGTAGTGGCCTGCCAACAACCTGGCGCGTCAATCGCAGCGATAGCCCTGCAACACGGCATGAACACCAACGTGCTGCACCGCTGGCTCAAGGAACATGCGCTTGACGGGCGTCACCGACTGATCGGACCAGACCCGTTGGGTGTCGCTGTCACAACTTCGCCCGTTCCCGCGTTCATCCCCCTAAAGCTGCCCACCACCCGGCATGAACCCGCTGCCTGTGACATCAAGGTCGAACTTCGCAAAGGTGCCGTCTCGATGACTCTCACCTGGCCCGCCCGTGCCGCTGGCGACTTGGCGCACTGGACCAGAGCCGTGCTCGGGTAAGCCTTCAAGTGATCCGCATCGACGCCATCTGGCTGGCAACAACTCCCATGGACATGCGCGCAGGCACCGACACCGCCTTGGCCCGGATTGTCTCGGTGTTTGGTGCGGCCCACCCGCACACGGCCTACCTGTTTGCCAACCGGCGTGCCAATCGCCTCAAAGTGCTGGTGCATGACGGCTTGGGCATCTGGTTGGCAGCCAGGCGACTGCACCAAGGCAAATTCGTCTGGCCCCTGAATAGTGCTGCTGCACAACTGAGTTTGAGTCGCGCCCAACTCGATGCTTTGGTGCTGGGATTGCCCTGGCAACGCATGGGAGAAGCAGGCATCATTCGCGTCGTCTGAATCATCGAAATATGTAGCAGACAAGTCAATACTGATAAGCACTTATAGTGCTTTTTATTCACCAGAAATACACTGTGTTTCATGGTGATCGCCCCTGAACAATTGCCCCACATGAGCGCAGATGAGCTGCGCGACGTGGTGCAGTCCCTGCTCAAGACCGTTTCCTTCAAACAAGCCACCATTGACAAGCTCACGCATGAGAACGCCTACCTCAAACGCCTGAAGTTTGCCGCCCAAAGCGAGCGCTTCAGCGCCGAGCAAAGAAGCCTGCTGGAAGAAACTCTCGATGAAGACCTGCAGGCAGTAAACGACGAGATTGAGGAGCTCAGTGCCACCGATGCACCGGCACCCCGGGTCAAGGCGCAACCCAAACGCCAGCCACTGCCAGCGAATCTTCCCCGCGTGGAGATTCAACACGAACCCGACTCCACCACCTGCGCTTGCGGCTGCCAGATGAAACGCATCGGTGAGGATGTCGCCGAGAAGCTGGACTACCAACCTGGTGTCTTCAGCGTGGAGCGTCACATCCGTGGCAAATGGGCTTGCGCCAAGTGCCAAACCCTGATCCAGACCCCAGTCGAGGCCCACATCATCGACAAAGGCATTCCGACTGCCGGTCTGCTGGCCCAGGTGCTGGTGGCCAAGTTTGCTGACCATCTGCCGCTGTACCGCCAGGAGGCCATCTTTGGTCGTGCGGGTGTGGCTATACCGCGTTCCACACTGGGTGCCTGGGTGGGCGGCTGCGGGGTGCAGTTGCAGCCTTTGGTGGATGCACTCAAAGCCAACATCCTCAAGCACAGTGTGGTGCATGCCGATGAGACCCCGGTGCAGATGCTCAAGCCTGGTAGCGGTAAAACCCACCGCGCCTACCTGTGGGCTTACGCCGCAGGTGCCTTTGAAGAGACCCGGGCGGTGGTCTATGACTTTTGCGAAAGCCGCTCTGGGGAGAATGCCAAAGTCTTTCTGGGTGACTGGCGTGGCAGCCTGGTGTGTGATGACTTCAGTGGCTATAAGCAGCTAATGACCCAGGGTGTGACCGAAGTGGGTTGTCTGGCCCATGCCCGGCGCAAGTTCTTTGACCTGCATGCCAGCAACAAGAGCCAGATTGCGCACAGTGCGCTGGAGCAGATTGCCAGGGTTTACGACATTGAGCGGGAAATCAAGGAACTCGACCCAGACGCGCGAAGGCGAATACGCCATGAGAGATCAAAACCACTGCTGGATGCTTTGCATCAGTGGATGATCCTCAATCGGCAGAAGGTCCCCGATGGCTCAGCTTCGGCCAAAGCGCTGGATTACAGCCTCAGGCGTTGGGGGCCACTCACGCGATTCCTGTCCGACGGGCAACTGCCGGTGGACAACAACCATATCGAGAACCAGATCCGACCGATTGCAATGGCCTGTTCATAGTACCGTACCTTTCTA
>DAOPUP010000467.1:0-2166 GCA_035350655.1 Acidovorax sp.
ACGCCATCGAAGACCGCTTGCTGATCACCGGCGTGGCCGATGCCCTGGAGCGCTATGAGGCGCCCGAGGCTTCGCTGGCCGACATCGAGCTGGCGCACGACCGGCTCCATGTGGCGGCGATGCGCGGCCTGTCGGACCGGCTCAATGAAGAATTGCTGGCGGGTGGCCCCAGCTACTCGCAGCTCGATACCGACACCTCGATCAACGCGCACACCTGGAAGGCCGCGCTGCGCGCCGCCGGCGCGGCCCTGGCCGCCACCGATGCGGTGATGGCCGGCGAGATCACCAATGCCTTTTGCGCGGTGCGCCCGCCCGGTCACCATGCCTGCCATGACAAGGCCATGGGGTTTTGCTTTTTCAACAATGTGGCGGTGGCGGCCAAATATGCGCTGCAGCGCTACAACCTGCAGCGCGTAGCGGTGGTGGATTTCGACGTGCACCACGGCAACGGCACGGAGGACATCCTGGCGGGCGACCCGCGGGCGCTCATGGTGGGCATCTTCCAGCACCCGTTCTACCCCTACAGTGGCGATCAGAATCCGGCGGCCAACATGGTGAACGTGCCGGTGGCGGCCTATACGCGCGGCATGGACATCCGCGAAATCATCGAAATGATGTGGATTCCACGCCTGGAAGCCTTCAAGCCCGAGATGATTTTCATCAGCGCGGGCTTCGACGGGCACCGCGAGGACGACATGGGGCAGCTCGGCCTGGTCGAGGCGGACTTTGCCTGGATCACCCACCGGGTCATGGACATCGCGCGGCGCTATTCCAAGGGCCGCATCGTGTCGTGCCTGGAAGGCGGCTACGTGATGGGCCCCCTGGCGCGCAGCGTGGAAGCCCATGTGCGCATGCTGGCGGATCTGTAATTGTTTGCGAGACCCGATATGACCGCTGCCAATACACCCTTGTCTGTCGCGCGCGATGCGCGCGGCGTGGTGACGCTGACCCTGAACGACCCTGCCCGCTTCAATGCGCTGGGCTCCGAGATGCTGACCGCGCTGCAGCAGGCGCTGGACGCCGTCGCCCGCGATGAGGGCGCGCGCGTGGTGGTGCTGGCGGCCGAAGGCAAGGCGTTCTGTGCCGGTCATAACCTGAAGGACATGGCGGCCCACCCCGACCTGGGCTGGTACCAGCAGCTTTTTGCGCAATGCAGCCGCGTGATGCTGAGCATCCACAAACTGCCGGTGCCCGTGATTGCGCGGGTGCAGGGCATGGCCACGGCGGCCGGTTGCCAGCTGGTGGCGCAGTGCGACTTGGCGGTGGCGGCCGACAACGCCAGCTTTGCCACCAGCGGCATCCATTACGGGCTGTTTTGCGCCACTCCCAGTGTGCCGCTGGTGCGCAACCTGCCGGCCAAGCGCGCCATGGAAATGCTGCTCACCGGCGACTTTATCGACGCCCCCACGGCGCTGGCGCAGGGGCTGGTGAACCGCGTGGTGGCGCCCGAGGCGCTGGATGCCGAGGTCGAAAAACTCGTGCAGTCCATTGTGCAAAAGCCCCGTGTGGCGGTGGCCATGGGCAAGGCGCTGGTCTACCAGCAGCGCGAACTGGGCCTGGATGCGGCCTACCAGTTGGCCGGCCAGACCATGGCCGCCAACATGATGGACGCAGCGGCACAGGAGGGCGCACGGGCGTTTGCCGAGAAACGCGCTCCGGCATGGAAGGCGTGAGGTCCGTGCTGTCTGCCTGGCCCCTGCTGGACGACCTGGGGCAATGGCTACGGTCTTTTGCGCAGCCCACGGTATGGATCGAGCTGGGCGCGCTGGCCCTGTGCGTGGCGCTGGCCTGGCTCCTGGTGTCGGCCTTGCGCCGCACGCTGCACCGCGATGAGCCGCGCTCCATCCTGTTTGGCCGCAAGGTGGTGGATGGCGTGCTGTTTCCCCTGAGCTTGCTGGGCCTCGGCTATGTCGCCCGGGCGCTGCTGGCGCAGTGGGTGCCGCTGGTGGCATTCAAGGTGGTCATTCCGGTGCTGATCTCGCTGGTGGTGATCCGCGTAGGGGTCAAGGTGCTGCAGGCGGCTTATCCGCAGTCCACCTGGGTGCGACCGATCGAGCGCACCATCTCGTGGCTGGCCTGGCTGGTCATGGTGCTGTGGGTCACGGGCCTGCTGCCGCTGGTGCTGCAGCAACTTGACGAAATCACCTGGAAGGTGGGCGCGTCCAC
>DAOPUP010000468.1:0-2163 GCA_035350655.1 Acidovorax sp.
TGATCAGCGACCCCGAGTACAAGATTGGCCGCCCACGCCAGCTGTTCACCGGCTCCGAGCGCCGCGACGTGCCCGCACTGAACAAGCGCTGATCGACGACGGGCGCCGACTCCGCGCGCCCGCCGATCGCCCTCTCCATCAAGCCCGCAGGCATTGCCTGCGGGCTTTTTTCATGGTCGACCCACCCGACGGCGACGGCAATCCTCACAAATACTACCCCCTAGTAACTACACTTTTTACACTCCGAACCATTTAAAAATAAGCACCCATCTTTTATACTGCCACCCAGTACCAAGCAAAACCAGACAACCGACGGCCAACCGCTGCCGTGATTGCCCATGCCCCATACCGCCGAGGACAAGCAACGCGCCATCTCCCGCCTGCGCCGCATCAAGGGCCAGGCCGAAGCGCTGGAGCGCGCCGTGGAGGCGGGTAGCGACTGCGCCCCCATCCTGCAGCAGCTGGCCGCCATGCGCGGCGCGGTGCACGGGCTGATGGCCCATTTGCTGGACAGCCATGTGCGCGAGATGCTGGCCGAAAAGCCGGCGCCATCGCAGCAGGCGATCGACGAAACCCTTGCACTCTTGCGCTCCTACCTGAAGTAGCGCGCACTCACACGTCTTTTTTGCCCCCTTTTGCCTGAACTTTCTCCAAGGAGCCCCCATGAAATCCCGCGCCGCCGTTGCATTCAAAGCCGGAGAACCCCTGCAGATCGTCGAAATCGACGTGGCCCCACCCAAAAAAGGCGAAGTGCTCATCCGGATCACCGACACCGGTGTCTGCCACACCGACGCCTTCACCCTCAGCGGTGACGACCCCGAAGGCCTGTTCCCCGTGGTGCTGGGCCATGAAGGCGCCGGCATCGTCGTGGAAGTGGGCGAAGGCGTGACCAGCGTCCAACCCGGCGACCACGTCATTCCGCTGTACACCGCCGAATGCGGCGAATGCCTGTTCTGCAAAAGCGGCAAGACCAACCTGTGCGTGGCCGTGCGCGCCACCCAGGGCAAGGGCGTGATGCCCGACGGCACCACGCGTTTTTCCTACAACGGCCAGCCCATCTACCACTACATGGGCTGCAGCACGTTCAGCGAATACACCGTGGTGGCCGAGGTGTCGCTTGCCAAGGTCAACCCCCAGGCCAACCCCGAGCAGGTGTGCCTGCTAGGCTGCGGCGTGACCACGGGCCTGGGCGCCGTGAAGAACACCGCCAAGGTGCAGGAGGGCGACACGGTGGCCGTATTTGGCCTGGGCGGCATCGGCCTGGCCGTGATCCAGGGCGCCAAGCTGGCCAAGGCCAGCCGCATCATCGCCATCGACACCAACCCCTCCAAGTTCGACCTGGCCCGCACCTTTGGTGCCACTGACTGCGTGAACCCCAAGGACTTCGACAAGCCCATCCAGCAGGTCATCGTGGAGATGACCACCTGGGGCGTGGACCACAGCTTTGAGTGCATCGGCAACGTCAACGTGATGCGCGCGGCACTGGAATGCGCACACCGCGGCTGGGGCCAGAGCGTGATCATCGGCGTGGCGGGCGCAGGGCAGGAGATCAGCACCCGCCCCTTCCAGCTCGTCACCGGCCGCAAGTGGATGGGCACGGCTTTCGGCGGCGTCAAGGGCCGCAGCGAGCTGCCGGGCATGGTCGAAGACGCCATGGCCGGACGGATCCAGCTGGAGCCTTTTGTGACGCACACCATGGGCCTCACCGACATCAACCACGCGTTTGACCTGATGCACGAGGGCAAGTCCATCCGTTCGGTGGTCAAGTACGCCGCATAACATGCCTCCACCCTGGGTCGCCTGCGGTGCCTTCCCCCAAGGGGGACGACGCCCTCGCGGCGGGGCGGCCCTTGCTCGGCGTCCCTGGCGTGGGTCGCGCCAGTTGCACGGGCCGTGTTCGCAACATAAGACGCTGCAGACGACCGGTACTGCGCCAGCACCCGACAAAGGCACTTCACACCATGTCCAGCCACCCTGAATCCTCTATCGAACTCCTCAGCAGCCACGCCTGCTTTGGCGGCGAACAGCGCTTCTACCAGCACGCGTCCACCGAGATCGGCCTGCCGATGAAATTCTCGGTGTACCTGCCGCCCCAGGCGCAGCAGAGCCCCGTGCCCGCTGTGCTGTACCTGGCAGGCCTGACCTGCACCGAAGAGACCTTTG
>DAOPUP010000469.1:0-2116 GCA_035350655.1 Acidovorax sp.
GGCAGGGGTTCATGGCGGCCACCATCTGAAAACACGCCGGAAACTCCGCACGCCGGGCGGCGCGTGCAATCGTGATGCGCCCGGTTTCCAGGGGCTCACGCAGGGCCTCGAGCGCAGCGCGGGGAAATTCCGGCAGCTCATCGAGGAACAGCACGCCGTGGTGGGCCAGTGATATCTCTCCCGGCTGGGGCGGTGAGCCCCCGCCCACCAGCGCCACGGCCGATGCGGTGTGGTGGGGCTGGCTGGTAGGGCGCTGTGCCCATTGCCCGGGGCTGAAACGCCCCGCCAGACTGGCCATGGCGGCGCTCTCCAGGGCTTCCTCCATCGTCATGGCTGGCAGCAGCCCGGCAAAGCGCTGGGCCAGCATGGACTTGCCCGAGCCGGGCGGGCCCATCATCAGCAGGCTGTGCCCGCCGGCGGCCGCGATTTCGAGGGCGCGTTTGGCGGCGGCCTGGCCTTTGACATCCGAAAGGTCGGCATAGGTTGCCTGGGTGGCCAGGGGCGCGGGCTGCAGCAGGCACCAGCCGTCGTCCGGGGCGCTGGCGTCGTCCATCGAACCCTGTCCGGCTGCCGGCAGGAAATGCCGCACCACATCGAGCAGATGGCGGGCGCGGACCACCTGGGCATCGGGCACCAGGGCGGCCTCTTCCGCGCTGCCGGGCGGCAGCACCAGACGCACCGCCACCTGCTGGGCCCGCAACGCCAGGCTGGTGGCCAAGGCACCGCGCACGGGCCGCAGTTGCCCCGACAGCGACAGCTCGCCGGCAAATTCATGGCCTGCCAGGCGGCCCGCCTCGATCTGCCCGCTGGCGGCCAGCAGCCCCAGTGCAATGGGCAGGTCGAAGCGGCCCGAGTCCTTGGGCAGATCGGCGGGCGCCAGATTGACCGTGATGCGCTTGTTGTGGGGGAACTCCAGCCCCGCGTTCTGCAGGGCCGAGCGCACACGCTCGCGCGCCTCCTTGACCTCCACATCGGCCAGACCGACCAGGGTGAAACTGGGCAAGCCGTTGGCCAGATGCACTTCGACGGTGACAGAGGGGGCTTGCAGCCCCACAAGTGCGCGGCTTTGCACCAAGGCAAGACTCATGAGCGGTTTCCTCCCCAGATGGGTGCGGTGTGCGGGCCATTGCCCGCCGGCGGTTGGCGCTGCGCACCAAGAGGGTGCGAAGGCACAGCGCCCCTGCCAATGTAAAGGCGAATGGATGCGGTGGCGGCAGTACTTGTCTGTAGGGCTTTCTTCAACATGGCACGGACCGTGCTTAACCCGACTGTCCCTAACCTTTGTCCCACTGGAGGAAATATGACCCGCGCATCCATTCGATTTCTGAGCGTTGCCTTTGCTGCAGCCCTGCCTTTGCTGGCCAGCGCCCAGCTCACCGGCAATGTCAGCCTGACCAGCAACTACAAGTTCCGCGGCCAGGACCAGGACATTAGCAAGGTCAGCGCTTTCAAGCCTGCCGTGCAGGGCGGTTTTGACTATGCCTTCGGTGACACCGGCTGGTATGTCGGCAACTGGAACTCCAGCGTGAACTGGCTGCCTGGCAACTCACTGGAATCCGACGTCTACGGCGGCTACAAATTCAAGGCCGGCGAGTTCGACCTGGATGTGGGCGCCCTGGCCTATCTGTATTCCGGCAACACCAGCGGCAACACCACCGAGCTCTACGGCGCGGGAACCTTCGGCCCGTTCACGGCGAAGTATTCGCACACGGTGTCCAAGGACTATTTCGGCTGGGCGGGTGCCAAGTCCGGCTCCGGTCTCAGGGGCCGCAACACGGGCTACCTGAACCTTGCGCTGGCGCAGGAAGTGATGCCCAAGGTGACGCTGAAGGCATCGCTGGGCTTTACCCGCTTTGCCAGCGACATCAAGGACGCAGGCGTGCCCAACTACATGGATTACAGCGTCGGCGGGGTCTATGACTTTGGCGATGGCCTGACTTTGGGCGCCGCGGTCGTGGGCGCCAACAAGAAAGACTATTTCGGCCCTGTCAACAAAGCCCGCGTGGTCGCCACGCTGACCAAAACCCTGTAATTTTTGGCGGGCACCGGCGGTGCCCTCTCTCGGAGGAACTCAAAATGAAAATGGTGACAGCCATCATCAAACCCTTCAAGCTCG
>DAOPUP010000470.1:0-2116 GCA_035350655.1 Acidovorax sp.
CGAGCTTGAAGGGTTTGATGATGGCTGTCACCATTTTCATTTTGAGTTCCTCCGATTGAGGGCACCGACAGGGCGCCCTCCGTTGATTACAGGGTTTTGGTGAGCGTGGCGATCACGCGGGCTTTGTTGACGGGGCCAAAAAAGTCTTTCTTGTTGGCGCCCACGATGGCAGCGCCCAGCGTGAGGCCATCGCCAAAGTCATAGACACCACCGACGCTGTAATCCATGTAGTTGGGCACGCCTGCACCCTTGATGTCGCTGGAAAAGCGGGTGAAGCCCACCGAGGCCTTCAGCGTGACCTTGGGCATCACTTCCTGTGCCACGGCGAAGCTCAGGTAGCCGGTGTTGCGGCCCTTGAGACCGGAGCCGGACTTGGCGCCCGCCCAGCCGAAATAGTCCTTGGACACCGTGTGCGCGTACTTGGCCGTGAGCGGGCCAAAAGTGGCGGCGCCATAGAGCTCGGTGGTGTTGCCACTGGTGTTGCCGGGATACAGATAGGCCAGCGCGCCCACATCCAGGTCCGCTCCGCCGGCCTTGAACTTGTAGCCGCCGTAGACATCGGATTCCAGCGAGTTGCCAGACAGCCAGTTCACGCTGGAGTTCCAGTTGCCGACATACCAGCCAGAGTCGCCAAAGGCATAGTCAAAGCCACCCTGCACTGCGGGCTTGAAGGCACTGACCTTGCCGGTGTCCTGGTCCTGGCCCCGGAACTTGTAATTGCTGGTCAGACTGACATTGCCCGTGAACTGGGCACTGGCCAGCATGGGCAGGGCGGCAATAAAGGCGACGCTCAAGAACTTGATGGATGCGCGGGTCATGGTTCCTCCGGTAGGTCTAAAGTGGGTACACACCGGTTAAGCACGGTCCGTGCCATGTCGCAAAACACCACGACGGCACGCCCTGCGCCCGTGGTCTGCATTCGCCCTTACATTGGTGGTGGCGCCGCGCCATCGCACCCGAGTGGTGCGCAGCACGGCCGTCAGACAACAACCATCCACCCACCGCACCTATCTGGGGAGAAAACCGCTCATGAGTCTTGCTTTGGTGCAAAGCCGCGCGCTTCTGGGGCTGCAGGCGCCCTCGGTCACCGTCGAGGTGCATCTGGCCAACGGGCTCCCCAGCTTCACCCTGGTCGGTCTGGCCGATGTGGAGGTGAAGGAGGCGCGCGAGCGCGTGCGCTCAGCGCTGCAGAACGCGGGGCTGGAGTTTCCGCACAACAAGCGCATCACCGTGAACCTGGCGCCGGCCGATCTGCCCAAGGACTCGGGGCGCTTTGACCTGCCCATCGCCCTGGGCATCCTGGCCGCCAGCGGACAGATCGACGCCAGCCGTCTGGCCGGCCATGAATTCGCTGGCGAGCTGTCGTTGTCTGGCCAATTGCGCCCCGTGCGCGGCGCCCTGGCCACCAGCCTGGCGCTGCGGGCCCACCAGGTGGCGGTGCGGCTGGTGCTGCCACCGGGCAGCGCCGAAGAAGCCGCCCTGGTGCCCGATGCACAGGTTTATCGCGCGCGCCACCTGCTGGATGTGGTGCGGCATTTTTTACCGGCAGGCGCCCAGGAGCCCATCGACGACAACGCTGCCACTGACGACGGCTGGTGCCTGCTGCAGCCCGCACCGCTGGCCACGCAAGCCGTCTATGCCGACCTTTCGGATGTCAAGGGCCAGGTGGTTGCCAAACGCGCACTTGAAATCGCGGCCGCCGGCGGGCACAGCCTATTGATGATGGGGCCGCCGGGCTCGGGCAAGTCCATGCTGGCCCAGCGCTTTGCCGGGCTGCTGCCAGCCATGACCATGGAAGAGGCCCTGGAAAGCGCAGCCGTGGCCAGCCTGGCAGGCCGCTTTAGCGCCGCGCAGTGGGCGCAGCGGCCCACCAGCCAGCCCCACCACACCGCATCGGCCGTGGCGCTGGTGGGCGGGGGCTCGCCGCCGCAGCCCGGAGAAATATCACTGGCCCACCACGGGGTGCTGTTTCTGGACGAATTGCCAGAGTTTCCCCGTGCCGCGCTGGAAGCCCTGCGCGAGCCGCTGGAGACCGGGCGCATCACCATTGCGCGCGCCGCGCGGCGTGCGGAGTTTCCGGCGTGTTTTCAGATGGTGGCCGCCATGAACCCCTGCC
>DAOPUP010000471.1:0-2106 GCA_035350655.1 Acidovorax sp.
ATGTAGCGCGCCAGGTGGTGGTCTTCGTCGCCCAGCTCGTGGTCGATCATGACCAGGCGCTTGGCGTAGTGCGACAAGGGCAGCTCCCAGGTCATGCCAATGCCGCCGTGCATCTGGATGCTTTCTTCCGACACCAGCGCGCCAATGCGGCCAATGGTGAACTTGGCCGCCGACAGCGCGCGCTCGCGCTCCACGCGGTCGGCGCTGTCCATGGCGGCAGCGGCGTTGATGACCGCCGAGCGCGATTGCTCCACCTCCAGCAACAGGTCGGCCATGCGGTGTTGCAGGGCCTGGAAGCTGCCAATGGGCACGCCAAACTGCTTGCGCGTTTGCAGGTATTCGAGGGTGTCTTTCTTGGCCACTTCCATCGCGCCCAGCGCTTCGGCGCACAGCGCCAGCACGCCCCAGCCCATGGCCAGCTCCAGCGTGGCAAAGCCCTGGCCTTCGGTGCCCAGCAGCGCATCGGCTCCCACTTGCACGTTGTCGAGCGTGATTTCGGCCACCCGGCCACCGTCGATGCGGCCCATGCCGCGGCGTGCAACGCCCGCGCTGTCGGCAGGCACCAGGAACAGCGAAATGCCGTCTTCACTGCCCACATCGCCCGCCGTGCGGGCCGACACCAGCAAGAGCTGCGCGTTGTCGCCCTGCACCACCACGGCCTTGGCGCCGTTGAGTGCCCAGCCCTCGCCGCTGCGCACCGCACGGGTGCTGACGCGGGCCATTTCGTAGTGGCTGCCGGGCTCGTCGTGCGCCAGGGCGGCCACGGTGCTGCCGTCGATCAGACTGGCAATCTGCTCTTTTTGTGCGGGCGTGCCCGCAGCGGCCAGGGCGCGCCCCACCACCAGCGCGCCCAAAAAGGGCTCGACCACCAGGCCACGGCCCAGGGCCTCAAACACCACGGCCACGTCAAAGCCTGCGCCGCCAAAGCCGCCTTCGGCCTCGGGGAACAGCGCGCCAATGGCGCCCAACTCGGCAAACTGCGCCCACAGCGCAGGCTGCATGCCCACGTCGCCATAGGCAATGGCGTTGCGGGTTTCAAAACCGTACTGCTCGGCGACAAAACGGTTCAGGGTGTCCGCCAGCATGCGGCGGTCTTCGGTGTGTTCAAAGTTCATGGCTACGGTCTCACAGTCCGAGAATCATCTTGGAGATGATGTTTTTCTGGATTTCATTGGAGCCGCCAAAAATCGACAGCTTGCGGTAGTTGAAGTAATTGGCTGCTGCGGTGGCGGCCTCTTTGGGCCCCACGGGCGCATCGGCATAGCCCTCGTACTGCGCAGCCTCAATGAAGGGCAGCGCATATGGCCCCATGGCGCGGCGGATCAGCGACAAAATTTCCTGGCGGATCTCGGTGCCCCGGATCTTGAGCATCGAGCTCTCGGCACCCGGCACGCTGCCATGGGCCACGGCGGCAATCACGCGCAGGTTGGTGGTCTTCATGTTTTCGAGGTCAATCTCGACCTTGGCCATGCGGGCGGCAAACTGCGGGTCCTGAGCGAGCGGGCGGCCATTGCGCTGCACCTTGCTGGCCACCACTTTGAGCTTTTCCAGCGACGCCACCGAAAAGCCCACGCCAGCGATGCCGGTGCGCTCGTAGGTCAGCAAGAACTTGGCGTAAGTCCAGCCCTTGTTTTCTTCGCCCACCAGGTTCTCGGCGGGCACGCGCACGTCGGTAAAGAACACTTCATTGACCTCGCGGTCACCATCGAGCGTGCGGATGGGGCGCACTTCCACGCCGGGCGTATTCATGTCCACCAGCAAAAAGCTGATGCCCGACTGCGGGCGCGCTTCGCGGTCGGTGCGCACCAGGCAAAAAATCATGTTGGCGTGCTGGCCCTGGGTGGTCCAGGTTTTCTGGCCGTTGACGATGTAGTGGTCGCCCTGGGCATCCACACCGCGCACCGCCGTGGTCTTGACCGAGGCCAGATCGGACCCCGAGCCCGGCTCGGAGTAGCCCTGGCACCACCAGTCGGCACCGCTCAGGATGCGCGGCAGCCAGTATTGCTTTTGCGCCTCGTTGCCGTACTTGATGAGCACCGGGCCCAGCATGTTGACGCCAAAGGGCACGATGCGCGGGCCACCGGCCACGGCGCACTCGTTGTCAAA
>DAOPUP010000472.1:0-2092 GCA_035350655.1 Acidovorax sp.
CCGCCGTGCGCCGCAAGATGCGCCTCAAGCTCATCGTGCACCTGGTGCGCAAGGAGACGCTCGAGCGTGAATACGAGCGTCTGCCCTATGAGCCACTGACCCAGGACGTACTCGGTGTGCCGGTGCTCAAGGTGGTGATCCAGGTGGTGGCCGGGCGCAATATTGCTGTGCTGGTGGAGGCGGCCGTGCGCAATACCATCTTGCAGTTGCGCGGCATCGACACCTACCAGGAATTTGTCGAGCGGCACCGCCGCGCCATGGAGCGCGACACCGGCGGCTGAAGCTGCTAACGGGTGTGCGTGCTGCCGGGTTTGGGCCTCTGCCCAGTTTTATGAGGCTGGCGCTCCCAAAGTCCGCCCAGCGCAGCGACTCCGGGGCTCAGCTCTTTTTTGCGCAGTTGGCACATTGGCCATACAAGGCCAGCGTATGGTCTTGCACCGCCCAGCCCTTGGCTTTGGCAATGATCTGCTGGCGTTTTTCAATCTCGGGATCGTAGAACTCTTCCACTTTGCCGCAGGAAGTACACACGAAGTGGTCGTGGTGCTGGCCTTCGTCGAGTTCGTAGATCGCCTTGCCGCTTTCGAAATTGCTGCGGATCAGGATGCCTGCTTGCTCAAACTGCGTGAGCACGCGATACACCGTGGCCAGGCCGATGTCCGAGCGCTCCTGGAGCAAGACGCGAAAGACGTCCTCGGCCGTCATGTGGCGTTGCGCGCCTTTCTGGAAAATCTCCAGAATCTTCAGGCGCGGCAGGGTGGCCTTCAGGCCTGTGCTTTTGAGTTCGTCGATATTCGTCATGACCCTGTCTTTCGTGCGTCGGCGGGCTCGGGCCAAGCCTTCAGGACCAGCCGCTACAATGGATCGATCATAGCCTTACGACCTTTCTCCATGCCCGTCCAAGCCCATCGCAGCGCCCGTCTGGGCGTGACCTTGTTCATCGGCGCCTGCCTGACGGCCGTGGCGGGCTGCAGCAGCCTGGACAGTGCCAGCAATCGCCTGGCCAGCGCCGTGACACCTTACCGGGCCAACGTGGTGCAGGGCAATTTCGTCTCGCGCGAACAGGTCGAGGCGCTCCAGCCGGGCATGAGCCGGCAGCAGGTGCGTGACATTCTCGGAACGCCCCTGGTGACCAGCCTGTTCCATGCTGAGCGCTGGGAATATGTGTTCACTATCCAACGCCCCGGCCAGGAGATCGAGACGCGCAAGCTCACCGTGTTCTTCCGGGGCGATCAGTTGCAGCGTTTCGACGGCGACACCATGCCCTCTGAAACCGAGTTCGTGGCCTCTCTGGGATCGCGTTCCACCAAGGGCAAGGTGCCCGTGCTGGAGGCCAGCGACGCCCAACTGGCCCGTTTTCCGGCGCCCGAGCGTGCAGCGAAGGCGCCAGTGGCGCCGCCGACCCAACCGGTTTCCACTTCTTACCCCCCGCTCGAAGTGCCTGTGCGCTGAGGGCTGCGGCCTGGGGTGCCGGCATCTGGTCGGGCCCGCCGCATTCATTGATACAGGAACGACATGACAGGCCACTCTTTGCCCACCCCCACCCACTCCAAGACTCTGCGTGTCGCGGTGGCTGGTGCCTCTGGCCGCATGGGCCGCATGCTGATCGAAGCCCTGCGTGCCAGCGACGACATGGTGCTGGCCGGCGCCCTGGATGTGGCGGCCAGTCCCGCCCTCGGCTCGGATGCCACGGCTTTTCTGGGCCATGCCAGCGGGGTCGCCATCACGGCGGACCTGCGTGCGGGCCTGAAAAACGCCGATGTGCTGATCGACTTCACCCGCCCCGAAGGCACGCTGGCCCATCTGGCCTTGTGCAGTGAGTTGGGTGTGAAGGCCGTTATCGGCACCACAGGCTTCACGGATGTGCAAAAGGCCGAGATTGCCGCCTATGCCCAGCGCACGGCCATTATGATGGCGCCCAACATGAGCGTGGGTGTCAACGTCACCTTCAAGCTGCTGCAGATGGCGGCCAAGGCCATGGCCACCGGCTACGACATCGAAATCATCGAGACCCACCACCGCCATAAGGTTGATGCACCTTCGGGCACGGCCCTCAAGATGGGGGAGGTGATTGCCGATGCGTTGGGGCGTGACC
>DAOPUP010000473.1:0-2089 GCA_035350655.1 Acidovorax sp.
GGCGAAAAAATTAAAGTAGAACAGATTGCTGCGGACGTAGGCCAGGAAATTGTGATCGACCAGGTTCTGGCTGTCGGCAACGGCGCTGAACTGAAGGTAGGCACTCCCCTGGTGTCCGGCGCAACCGTGAAAGCCACCGTTGTGGCGCACGGAAAGCACGACAAGGTGCACATCTTCAAGATGCGCCGTCGCAAGCACTATCAAAAACGCCAAGGCCATCGCCAGCAGTTCACCGAACTGCAAATCGGTGCGATTGCTGCTTAAGAAGGAGCTGATGTCATGGCACAGAAAAAAGGCGGCGGCTCTACGCGAAACGGGCGCGACTCCAAGCCAAAGATGCTGGGTGTCAAGGCATTCGGTGGTGAATTGATCAGCGCTGGCTCGATCATCGTGCGTCAGCGCGGTACGCGTTTTCACCCCGGTAGCAATGTCGGTGTTGGCAAGGATCACACCTTGTTCGCCCTGGTGGATGGCCACGTGTCGTTCGGCACCAAGGGGGCATTGTCCAAGTCCACGGTCAATGTGACTCCCGCCTGAGGTTGATTCCTCTGGCAGCAATCGAAGCCCCGCCCTGTCGGGGCTTTGTTGTTTAAGCCATGTGCCAGTGCTATGGTGCTGGCCCGTGTGCCCCGCATGGACGGGGCTTTGTGCTTTCAGGAGGCCTCGCCTCGCCTGGGTAGCGCTCTTTTGTAAACTGGATATCCCATGAAGTTCGTCGATGAAGCCTTTATTGACATTGCCGCCGGTGATGGTGGCAATGGCTGCGTGTCGTTCCGGCACGAAAAATACAAGGAGTTCGGCGGGCCCAACGGGGGCGACGGTGGGCGTGGTGGGCATGTGTTTGCTGTGGCCGACCCCAACCTGAATACTTTGGTGGACTTTCGCTATTCGCGACGCCATGAGGCCAAACGGGGTGAGCATGGCATGGGCTCGGACATGTTTGGCGCTGCAGGTGCCGACATCACGTTGAAGATGCCGGTGGGCACCATCATCACCGATGCCGAAACGGGGGAGGTCTTGTATGAGCTGCTCACGCCGGGGGAGGTAATCACCATTGCCAAGGGCGGCGATGGCGGCTTTGGCAACATGCGCTTCAAGAGCGCCATCAACCGTGCACCGCGCCAGAAAACCCCGGGCTGGCCAGGCGAGAAGAAAAACCTCAAGCTGGAGCTGAAGGTGCTGGCCGATGTGGGTTTGCTGGGCATGCCCAACGCGGGCAAATCGACATTCATCACGGCGGTTTCCAACGCACGCCCCAAGATTGCCGACTATCCCTTCACCACGCTGCACCCCAATCTCGGGGTGGTGCGCGTGGGGCCCGAGCAGAGTTTCGTCGTGGCCGATATTCCTGGCCTGATCGAGGGTGCTTCCGAAGGGGCAGGGTTAGGGCACCAGTTCTTGCGCCATCTGCAGCGCACCCGTCTGCTGTTGCATATTGTGGATCTGGCGCCGTTCGATGATGCCGTGGATCCGGTAGCCCAGGCCAAAGCCATCGTGAATGAGTTGAAAAAGTACGATCAGCAGCTTTACAACAAGCCGCGTTGGCTGGTGCTGAATAAACTCGACATGGTGCCGGCCGAGGAGCGAGAGGCGCGCGTCAAAGATTTCGTCAAGCGTTTCAAGTGGAAGGGGCCGGTGTTCGAGATCTCTGCGTTGACGCGCGAGGGCTGTGAGCCGCTGATCCATGCGATCTTCCGCCATGTGCAGTCCGAGCAACGCATTGAAAATGAGCCGGTAGAGATCGATCCACGGTTTGCAGGTGATGCACCTGTCTGACAGCGCGCACCGTTCGTGAAGTCAGTTTGCTATATATTTAATAGCTAATAGTGCTTTATTCATGAGCGCTAATGGCAAAAATGAATCAGAAAATGGTTTCCAGCGTATTGCGCGATGCCCGTCGCATTGTGGTCAAAGTGGGCTCGAGTCTCGTGACCAACGAGGGCCGTGGCCTGGATGAAACTGCCATCGGCGAGTGGAGCCGCCAGTTGGCAGCGTTGGTGCGTGGCGAGGGGGGCGCCCCTCGCGAGGTGGTGATGGTTTCGAGCGGCGCGATCGCCGAAGGCATGAAGCGCCTGGGCTGGACTGCGCG
>DAOPUP010000474.1:0-2083 GCA_035350655.1 Acidovorax sp.
CCTCGGCAAACAGCTCGGCCAGCACCGCCTGGGCCAGCGGGTGCAGGTGGATTTCTGGCTCTTCGAGCAGCACCGTACTGCCGGGCGGCACGCAATAGGCCACCGTGAGCACCGGCAACACCTGCGCCACGCCCACCCCCACGTCGCGCAGGTTGGCGGCCACGCCGTCCTTGTGCACCAGCAATTCGTAGCGGCTGGAGCGCCCGAGCTGGCGCACCTCGATGCGGTCGGCCAGGCCCATGCGCTGCAACCAGAGGGACACTTGGCGCAGCACCGCGCCCTGCCCCGCGCCCGGTTGCAGGGCGTCGGCCAGCAGGGCGTTAATGGCCTGCTGGCCCTCGACACCCACGGAGCCCGACGCAGCCTTGCTCCACACTTGGTCGCGCGCGGGCCGCTGGCGCAGCGGCCCCAGGTACACGATGGCTTCCAGTTCGCGGCGCAGGGCCAGGCTCAGGTCTTGCAGATGGGCGCCATCGGGGCCCAGCAGGGCAATGGCTTCGGCCGAGAACGCGATCGAACGTTCGGGCGCCAGTTGCGGCCCCTTGCCACGCGGCTGGCGCTCACCATCCACCCCCACCGCATAGGCCCCGCGCTCGCGGCGCACGGCCCGAAACTCGCGCGCCACGGTCGACAACGACAGCGCCTGCACCACCACGGCGCCACCGGCCGTCTGGCCATAGCTGCAGGCAAAGCGGCCTTGGCGCACGCGCTCGCCCTCGGGGCGTTCGAACTCGAGCACGATCTCGAACTGGCGCGGCGCTGCCGTGCCATGCGCCAGCACGGCCGCAAAGTCGCCCAGGCTGACCAGGTCGTGGGCCTCGTCACCGCCGAGGTTCAGGTGCGCCGTGCGATCGGGCGCGGCGGCCGTCTGTTTGAGCAGCAGCAGGCTTTGCAACCAGCTGGACTTGCCCGACGAATTGCTGCCCAGCAGCATGGTGACGGGCGCCAGCCGCACCAGCCCGCTGTCGTGCCAGGCCTTGAAATTCTTGAGCTGCAGGTGCTTGATCATGTGCGCCGGTTGGCTGCGCCGGCACAGCCGGCGGTTCGTTGCGGGGGGGCCGCCCGCTCAGGCGGCTTCGCGGTAGAACAGTGGCCGCGCCTTGTCCTGCGCCACGGCCTTGCCGATGGCGGCGATATGGTCGGGCGTGGTGCCGCAGCACCCCCCCACGATGTTCACCAGCCCTTCGGCGGCAAACTCGTGCACCAGCCGGCTCGTGACCTCGGGCGTTTCGTCAAAGCCGGTGTCGCTCATGGGGTTGGGCAGGCCGGCGTTGGGGTAGCAACTGATGAAGGTGTCCTCGGCCACGCGGTTGAGCTCCTGGATGTAGGGGCGCATCAGCGTGGCGCCCAGGGCGCAGTTCAGGCCGATGGCCAGCGGGCGGGCATGGCGTACGCTGTGCCAGAAGGCCGTCACGGTCTGGCCCGACAGGATGCGGCCCGAGGCGTCGGTGACGGTGCCGCTGATGATGAGCGGCAGGCGCTCGCCGCTGTTCTCAAAAAACTCGTCAATCGCGAACAGCGCGGCCTTGGCATTGAGCGTGTCGAAAATCGTCTCGACCAGCAACACGTCGGCGCCGCCCTCGACCAGCGCCTCTACCTGCTCGTAATAGGCCGCACGCAGCTGCTCAAAATCGACATTGCGCGCGCCGGGGTCGTTCACGTCGGGGCTGATGCTGGCCGTCTTGGGCGTGGGGCCCAGGGCGCCGGCCACGAAGCGCGGCTTGTCGGGGGTGCTGTACTTGTCGCAGGCGGCGCGCGCCAGTTGGGCCGAGCGCAGGTTCATCTCGCGTGCGAGGTGGGCCATCTTGTAGTCCTCTTGCGCAACCGTGGTGGCGCCAAAGGTGTTGGTCTCGATCAGGTCGGCGCCTGCGGCCAGATAGCGCTCGTGGATGTCGCGGATCACATCGGGCCGGGTGATGCTCAGCAGCTCGTTGTTGCCCTTCACATCGCGCGGAAAGTCCTTGAACCGGTCGCCCGCGCCATCTGGCCCTGTGTAACCCTCGCCCCGGTACTGCGCCTCGCCCAGCTTGAAGCGCTGGATCATGGTGCCCATGGCGCCGTCGAGGATGACGATGCGTTGGGC
>DAOPUP010000475.1:0-2074 GCA_035350655.1 Acidovorax sp.
TGGCGGCGTGTTCGTCGTCGGGGTCGGCAATGGCCAGGTCGGGGGCCACCACCACAATGCGCAGTGCGTCGGTCATGCCATGCAGCATGCAAGATTTACGCCACATATTGGTGCGCCGGTTTGGTGCACAGCCCTGGTGCAAGGGTGCACCTGCCGCTGCGCCCAGCAGGGCGTTGCACCGGGTTCAACCCGCAGGCGTGGTAGTGCGGGCCCCGGGTTTTACACTTGGGGCATGAGCTTGCTGATCCTGGGTATTGAATCTTCGTGCGATGAAACCGGCGTGGCGCTGGTCCGCTCTACGGGCGGGGTGGCTGTGCCCACCCTGCTGGCGCATGCCTTGCACAGCCAGATCGAGATGCACCAGGCCTATGGCGGCGTGGTGCCCGAACTCGCCAGCCGCGACCATATCCGCCGCGTGCTGCCCCTGACGGAGGCCGTCATGGCCGAAGCCGGCCAGTGCCTCGCCGATGTGGATGTGGTGGCCTATACCCGGGGGCCGGGCCTGGCGGGTGCCTTGCTGGTGGGGGCCGGCGTGGCCTGCGCGCTGGGCGCGGCACTCGACAAGCCCGTGCTGGGCGTGCACCACCTGGAAGGGCATTTGCTGTCGCCCTTTCTGAGTGCCGACCCGCCTGAGTTTCCGTTCGTGGCACTGCTGGTGTCGGGCGGCCACACGCAGCTGATGCGGGTGGACGGTGTGGGCCGTTACGAATTGCTGGGTGAAACCATCGACGATGCGGCGGGCGAGGCCTTTGACAAGTCGGCCAAGCTGATGGGCCTGGGCTACCCCGGCGGCCCGGCGCTGTCGCGCCTGGCCGAGCAGGGCAGCGCCACGGCCTTCAAGCTGCCGCGTCCCTTGCTGCACAGCGGCAACCTCGATTTTTCGTTTGCCGGCCTCAAGACTGCCGTCCTCACGCAGGCCAAAAAGCTGGGCGATGAACTGGAAGCACGCAAGGCCGACCTGGCTGCGAGCACCGAGGCGGCCATCGTGGACGTGCTGGTCAAGAAAACCCTGACGGCGCTCAAGCAGACCGGCTTGAAGCGTGTGGTGGTGGCGGGCGGCGTGGGGGCCAACCGGGACCTGCGCGAGCAGCTCAACGCCGCCTGTGCGCAGAACAAGGTGCGCGTGCATTACCCCGAACTGCATCTGTGCACCGACAACGGCGCCATGATTGCCATGGCGGCAGCCATGCGGCTGCAGGCGGGGCAGCAGCAGGCCAACCGCGACTATGCATTTGACGTCAAACCCCGCTGGCCGCTCGACGCGATCAGGTCCTGAATTGCCGGGGCGGTGAATGCCGCCGCCGGGCCCCGGCACTTGGGGTGCCCTGTGCGTGGCAATGGGCGGCCGCTTTACGCGGGCTTCACGGTTCGGTGTCTGGGGGGACATGGCCGCGCCGCACAATGGGGTATGCAACGCTCGCAGCCTTTATTCCATGAATGATCTTTCTGTCCCCACTGCAGGTCCTCTGGTGCAGCGCCCGCCGTTGCAGGTTCGTGCCTCTGTCGGGTGGTGGGTTGTGACATCGGCTCTGGCCACGCTGGCTGGTTGCACCAGTCTGGTGCCGCCCGACAGCAGCCTGCCGCATGCCCCGGTTCCGGCGGCTTGGTTCGCGCCGGCGCCTGCGGGCATGCCCGCCACGTCGCTGGCGCAATGGTGGCAGCGGTTCAACGACCCGCAGCTCACGCGGCTGGTCACGCTGGCCCTGCAGGCCAACACCAGCCTGCGCAGCGCGCAGGCCGCCTTGCAGCAGGCGCGCGCGCAGGTGGATGTGCAGGCCGCCGGCCTGCTGCCCAGCGTGGGGGCCTCGGCGTCGGCGCAGCGCAGCCGGGCGTCGAACAGCACCGGCAACAGCTTTCAGGCAGGCTTTGATGCCAGCTGGGAGCCCGATGTGTTTGGCCGCCTGCGCAGCGGCTTGAATGCCAGTGCAGCCGATGCCCAGGCCGCCGAGGCCAGCCTGGCCGACGTGCAGGTGTCGCTGGCCGCGGAAGCGGCCGTGAACTACATCGAGCTGCGGGGCTTGCAGCAGCGGCTGGCCATTGCGCGCAGCAACCTGGCCAGCCAGCAGGAAACCCT
>DAOPUP010000476.1:0-2067 GCA_035350655.1 Acidovorax sp.
TGGGGTGGCTGATGGGGCTCGAACCCACGACAACAGGAATCACAATCCTGGACTCTACCAACTGAGCTACAGCCACCGTAGCTTTGTATTATAGCCTGAGAAAACCAGGCTTTTCTTCAATTTTCACAAATTTCCTATCAGCCCGGTGTGGACTGTGGACGCTGCACCTTGATCTGAACCTTGAAACGATCTTTCAGCAGTTCGTAGTAGGCAAGCCCTTCGGCATTGCTCCACCACTGCAGGTATTGCTGACGCTCCTGGCTGGCAATTTGCGCAGGAGGCGCTTCCCGTGGGACCAGTCGATTGACCTTCACCACGGCGTAACCCTGCGCCCCCAGATCCACCCCCACCCAGGCCGGCAGCGTGGTCGTGCTGGCGCCCAACACCGCATCCACCAGAGGCCTTGGCTGATTTTGGGGCTGGTCACGCGAAACCACGATGACCGACTGCAGACCTGCCAGATTATTCGGTGCAGCTTTCCAGGCGGCCAGCTTGGCTTCGCCTTCCTGGCGCGCCAACTCGGCCGATTTCTCGGCGATGTATAGACCGCGCACGCGCGCCTGCACCTCCTGCAACGGCAGGGTGCGTGCGGCGGTGTAGGCAGTCACGCGGGCGGCAGCCATCTGGCTGGGGCCAATTTCTACCGCTTCGGTGTTGCGTTTGTTTTCGATCGAATCCGGCGAAAACAGCGCCTCCAGCAGCTTGGCGTTGGACAGAGGACCCGTTGCGCCCGCAGGCGGTGTGCGGGTGACACCCGATGCCGTCAGGACTTTGAGCTTGAGCTTTTCAGCCACTGGCTGGAGGCTGTCGGATTGCTCGTAAACACCATTGGCAAACGATTCGGCCACCTCGGCAAATTTGCGCTGTGCCTGCTGCTGCTTGAGCTCAGCTTCCATGGAGGGGCGCAATTGTTCGAAGCTTGGCTGAGGAGGCGTCCGGATGTCCGTGAGCAACAAAACGTGGTAGCCGAAATCGGTTTCCACCACATCACTGATATCCCCCTTTTTCATAGCAAAAACCGCATCTTCGAACGGCTTGACCATGGCGCCCCGCCCAAAGAAATTCAGGTCTCCGCCGGCCACCGCAGAGCCGGCATCTTCGGAAGACTTCCTGGCCACTTCCGCAAAAGTGGCGGGCGCCTTGCGCACCTGCTCCAACAACTGCGTTGCACGGGCCTTGGCTTTTTCGCGGTCAGCCGCCGATGCATCCTTGGACGCGTTGATCAGGATATGACTGGCGCGGCGCTCTTCCTTGCCTGCCAGACGGGCCAGGTTTTCCTTGTAGTAGGTGCGCAAGTCATCTTCGCTCAAGGTGATGCCCGCACGCACACTGTCAATGTCCAGCACCACATACTCCACGGCAGCCTGTTCGGCCTGCTGGAATTGGGTGCCATGGGCCTTGTAATAAGCCTCGAGATCAGCGTCCGTGGGCGTCACCTTGCTGGAAAACTCGGCGGGATTGAAGCGTGCAATCTGCACTTCACGGCGTTGGTACAGGGCATCGAGCGACAGCTTGACCTGGGCATCGGTGCTGAAGGCAGAGCCCATCACACCGCCCACGACCTGGCTCACCGAAATATCCCGGCGCACATTGGCCTCGAAGCCTTCAGGTGTCAAACCCTGGGCACCGACCAGTGCGCGGTAGGCTTCGGCATCGAGCGAGCCATCGGGACGCTTGAGGGCGGCGATGGCAGGAATCTCTTGGAGGCTGCGCGCCAGACGGCTGTCACTGGTGACGAGGTGCATTTTCTGCACCGCCGCCTGAAACACCCGGTCCCGCACCAAGCGCTCCAGGGTTGCGTACCGCGCCTCGGCAGAGTCGAGCAGCTTCGCGTCCACAGTGGGCGACTGGGCCCGGATTCTGTCTGTCTCCATCTTGTGGGCGTTGTCCCAGTCCGTCTGCTTGATGTCGTGACCATCCACGCGCGCAACGACTGCGCTCTTTTCGGAGAAATAGTTGCTGTCGATGCCCACCAGCACAAACGATGGAATGATCAGCAAGAACAACAAGAACATCACGATCTTGGAGTGCTTGCGGATGGATTCAAACATGGTCGATCTTTCAGTG
>DAOPUP010000477.1:0-2066 GCA_035350655.1 Acidovorax sp.
ACCAGATGCCCATGGGCGTGCACAACGCCATGGTGTCGCGCATCAAGCTGCTGGGACGCATCGATGTGGTCGAAAAGCGCCGCCCGCAGGACGGCCGCATCAAGACACGCAACCAGCGCGGCGACGAGGTGGAAATGCGCCTGTCCACCCTGCCCACGGCGTTTGGCGAAAAGATGGTGATGCGCATCTTTGATCCCGACAACACCGCCAAGGACCTCGATGCCCTGGGCTTTGCTCCGCACGATGCGCAGCGTTGGGAGCAGCTCGTCAAGCGGCCGCACGGCATCATCCTGGTGACCGGGCCCACGGGTTCGGGCAAGACCACCACGCTGTACGCCACCCTGAAACGCGTGGCCACCGAAGAGGTCAACGTGAGCACGGTGGAAGACCCGATCGAAATGATCGAGCCCAGCTTCAACCAGACCCAGGTGCAGCCGCAGCTCGACTTCAACTTTGCCGAAGGCCTGCGCGCCCTGATGCGCCAGGACCCGGACATCATCATGGTGGGCGAAATCCGTGATCTGGAAACCGCCGAGATGGCCATCCAGGCCGCGCTCACGGGCCACCTGGTGTTTTCGACCCTGCACACCAACGATGCGCCCAGCGCGATCACCCGCATGATGGAGCTGGGTGTGCCGTCCTACCTGATCAATGCCACGCTGCTCGGCGTGCTGGCACAGCGCCTGGTGCGCACCCTGTGCAAAAAGTGCCGGCAAAAGGACGGGGCGGCGAGTCGCGAGGCGCTGGCGGAGGTCGTCAAGCCCTGGAAGTTGAGCGGCTCCTACCACCCCTACAAGCCCGTCGGCTGCGTGGATTGCCGCATGGGCGGCTTTCGTGGCCGCATGGGGTTGTATGAACTGCTCACGGTCAGCGAGGCGCTCAAGGACAAGATCACCCAGACGCCCTCGATCGACGTGCTGCGCCGCCAGGCGGTGGCCGACGGCATGCGTCCGTTGCGTTTGGCCGGTGCCCTGCGCGTGGCCGAGGGCCTGACCACCATGGAAGAGGTGATTGCGGCAACGCCGCCGCTGGAGTGACTGCCTAGGGGAAACCACTAGACGCCCCGTGCGGCCTGGGGCTGCGGGCCGCATTGAGGCCGGATGTAGGTGGAATCCACATCGATGGGCGTTCACATTCCCCGCACAATCCCGTGGTTGAGATTCCGCCAAGGAGACATTCGTGAAAATCAAGAGTCAAAAAGACTTTTTTGCTGGCCTCATGTTCATGGGCGTCGGCGTGGCCTTCGCCTGGGGCGCCACAACCTACAACGTCGGCAACGGCGCCCGCATGGGCCCGGGCTATTTCCCGTTGATGCTGGGCATCTTGCTGGCCCTGATCGGCAGCGTGATCGCCTTCAAGTCCACCGTGGTGGAAACGGTGGACGGTGAAAAGATCGGCAAATGGGCCTGGAAGCCGCTGTTCTTCATTCTGGCCGCCAACTTTGCCTTCGGCATTCTGCTGGGTGGCTTGCCCGGCATCGGAATTCCAGCGATGGGCCTGATCGTCGGCATTTATGCGCTGACCTTCATCGCCAGCCTGGCGGGCAATGAGTTCAATGCAAAAGCCGTGTTCGTTCTGGCCACGGTGCTTGCCGTGGGTAGTTATGTGGCGTTCGTCTGGGCACTGAAACTTCAGTTCCCGGTGTGGCCCAGTTTTATTTCCGGTTAAGGCAGGAGCACCCACACCATGGAATTGTTTGACAACCTGGCGCTCGGCTTCGGCGTCGCCTTCACGTTTCAGAACCTCATCTACTGCTTTGTCGGCTGCCTTTTGGGCACGCTGATCGGCGTGCTGCCTGGCATCGGCCCCGTGGCCACCATTGCCATGCTGCTGCCGGCCACCTATGCACTGCCCCCTGTGGCCGCGCTGATCATGTTGGCCGGTATCTATTACGGCGCGCAGTACGGCGGCTCCACCACCGCCATTCTGGTCAACCTGCCCGGTGAATCGTCCTCGGTCGTGACCGTGATCGACGGTTACCAGATGGCGCGCAAGGGCCGTGCGGGGCCGGCGCTGGCCGCGGCCGGGCTGGGCTCGTTCTTCGCCGGTTGCGTGGGCACGCTGAT
>DAOPUP010000478.1:0-2041 GCA_035350655.1 Acidovorax sp.
AGTCAGGCTGGCTGCCCAGTTGCGCCGCCTGGACGCGGTTGGTGGTGTGGCAGTGGGGGCAGACGATGTGCAGGGATTCGGTCATGGCACAAACATCGGGCCAAACCCCGCAAAAATCAAGTCAATGTCTCCACTGCGCATTGCGCGACCCGCGACGCCTGAACTGGCGCGACCCAGGCCAGGGCTCCCGCGCAAGGGCCGCCCCGCTGCGCTGGGAGCGTCCCCTTGCCCGCAGCGCGCAGCGCTGCGAGAGCGGGGGGAAGGCGCAAAGCGCCACAGGGGGGTGTTTCATATCAGATCCACTTCACCGCCAGGCTCAGCACAAAACTCAGCAGCACCGTGCTGGCCAGCGGAATGAACCATTCGCGCCCGAACAGCCGAAACCGAAAATCCCCCGGCAACCGCCCCAGCCCCATGCGCTGCAGCCAGGGCGACAGGCCGTTGATGAGCACCAGCGCCAGGAACACCACGGTGAGCCAGCGGATCATGGCAAGGCCTTTTTCATGCACTCAAAGCCGGTGCGATCGGTCGCCGCGCGCAAAACCCAGCGCGTCCCACGGCTCGCCTTTGGCCAGCGCCAGCACCTTGAACAGCTCGCCCATTTCGTGTTCCATGATCAATTTGGCCGCTGTGGAACGTTCTGCCTGGGGTAGTTGCTCCATTTTTGGAAGCAAACGGCAGTTGATCAGAAAATGCGCCTGCGTGGTGTAGCCCAGCACTTCCAGCCCGGCCTCCTGCGCCGCCAGCGCCATGGCGGTGAAGTTGACATGGGCGGTGATGTCTTTCAGGCCCACCGCCACCAGCGGGTCACCGTCGGCCAAGTGGCCCTGGTGGCACATCACCGTGCCCATGTGGCGCTGCGGGTGGTAGTACTCACTCTCGCCAAAACCATAGTCCAGCAAGAAGATGGCACCGCGCACCAGGCGGTCGGCCAGGGTGCGGATGAAGCCTTCGCCCTGGGCGTGAATTTCGGTCAGGTAGTCGTGCGGTCCTTCGATCTCGACGGACGGGCGCAGCTCGGTGGGCCGGTCGGCCCAGGCGAAGGCGCCGTCATGCCAGGCCACGCCGCGCTCATGCCACACGCCACCCTCTTGGCCGCCATGGCGCGCCAGCAATTGCACCGGCATGGCATCGAGCACCTCGTTGCCCACCACCACGCCTTCGAACTGCGCGGGCAGCGCGTCCAGCCACCGCAGCTTGTGCGCGTGCCGGGCCAGCACGGTCTGCTGGCGCGCGCGCAGGCTGCCCGACAGATCGACGATGGTGTAGCGCTGCACGCGGTCGCCTAGCGCATCGAGCAGTTGCAAGGCCAGGGCGCCCGAGCCGGCGCCAAACTCCCAGACCTCGTGCGTGCCGCTCTGCGCCAGCGCCTCCGCCACCTGCGCCGCCAGGGTCTGGCCGAACAGCGGCGTGAGCTCGGGCGCGGTCACGAAGTCGCTGCCCGACTGCGGCATGGCGCCGAATTTGGTGGAATCGTTGGCGTAGTAGCCCAGGCCGGGCGTGTACAGGGCCAACGCCATGAAGCGGTCAAACCCGATCCAGCCGCCGGCAGTGGCAATGGCCTGGGCAATGTGGGTTTGCAGGGCGGTCGTTAAACTGTCGGGTCTTTGGGTCACGGCCCGCATTGTCCCCCACATGTCCACCCCTTTTCATTCTTCCCGCCCGCGCACGGTTCTGGTGACGGGCGCCGCCCGGCGCCTGGGCCGCAGCATTGCGCTGGCGCTGGCGGCAGGCGGCTGGCAGGTGGCGGTGCATTACCGCTCATCGCAGCAAGACGCTATTGATACAGTAGCTGCTTGCGCAAGCCTGGCAATGGCTAGCGCCCATTTTGATGCTGATTTTGAAGACGAGGCATCGGTGCGCACCCTGCTGCCCCGGGTGATCGAGCACTTCGGCGGCGTGGATGCGGTGGTCAACAGTGCCTCGCTGTTCGAGCACGACAACGCCCAATCCTTCGGGTTTGCCGCACTCGAAAAGCACCTGCGCAGCAACACCGGTGCGCCCATCGTGCTGGCCCAGGCCCTGCACCAGCATCTGCAGG
>DAOPUP010000479.1:0-2034 GCA_035350655.1 Acidovorax sp.
GCCACGGCAGATTGATGGCGTGACAGGCGGTGCCCTTGGGCAACCGCCTGCAGTTTGCTAAAAAAAGCCCATGGTGGACACCGTGGGCTTTTTTACTGGGTGCGCGGTGAAAACAAGGGGGGCGTGTCGGTCTGAGCCGCCCTTCAAGGCGCTTGCAAGCGCTGCAGCAGTTCGAGGGTGGGGTAGCCATCTTGCGCCGCACCGATGCCGTGCTGGAATGCGCGCAGGCCTGCGCGGGTGGCCGGGCCCATCACGCCGTCTGCGGTGCCGGCAGAAAATCCGTTGCGGTTCAACGCCTCCTGCAACGCCTGCATCTGTGCGCGGGACAGGGGTTCCAGATCACGGGGCCAGGCAGCCGCAACGGCGGTACCGCCACCGATCTGTTGCGACAGCAGCGCCACCGCGAGCGCGTAGTTGACGGAGTTGTTGTAGCGCAGGAGGGTGCGGAAGTTGGTTCCCACCAAAAATGCGGGGCCGCGTGCGCCTGCCGGCGTCACGACCGAGGCCGGGTTCAGGTCGGGCAGCACCTGGCCGTGGCGCGCGCGCACCCCCTCGGTGGCCCATTGCGCCGTGCTCTGTTGCACGCCGAGATCGGCCTGACCGTGGTCGAACGAAGGTGGCAGCCGGACTTCGGCCCCCCAGGGCTCGTTCGCCTGCCAGCCGGAGCGGGCCAGAAAGTGCGCCGTGGATGCCGCTACATCGGCGATGCTGCCCCAGATGTCACGGCGGCCGTCGCCATCGGCATCGACGGCGTAGGCCAGAAACACCGAGGGCAGGAACTGCGTGTGGCCCATCGCACCGGCCCATGAGCCGATCATGCGGTCAGCGGCGATGTCACCTGCGTCGATGATGCGCAGGGCCGCCAGCAATTCGCTTTGTGCCCACGCGCGGCGGCGCCCTTCGTAGGCCAGTGTGGCCAGGGCATCCACCGCGCGGAAGCTGCCGAAATGGCTGCCGTAGTTGCTCTCGATGCCCCAGATGGCGGTGATCACTGCGGCGGGAACGCCATAGCGGGCAGCGGCCGCCTCCAGCGTCGCCTGGTGCTCGGCCAGCTTGGCCTTGCCCTGTGCTATGCGCTGTGCAGAGACGGCGTTGTCGAGGTAGGCCCAGGGCGTGCGGGTGAATTCGGGCTGGGCACGGTCCAGCTCTACCACGCGTGGCTGCCATTGGGCGCTGCCCAGCACGTCGCGCACCGTGTCAGGGTGGATGCCGCCTGCCAGCGCCTGCATTGAAAAAGCGGTTCGCCAGGTGGCAAAGCCTGTGCTGTGGTCCCGATCGCTTGCCGTGCCGACCCTGGCTGTGGCTGTGGCCGCGCCGGGGTGGTCTGCCGGTGAGGCGGTGGCCACCTTGTCTGAAAGGCCAACGGGAACCGGGGCGACAGCGCAGCCCGCCAGGGCCGTGGCCGCCACCAGTGCGATAGGCATGAGCGTGGACAGAGGGCAGCGCGGCAGGAACGAAGGAGGTGCAGGGGTAATTGGCATGCGCCATTGTCTCGCGCTGCCGCGCCTGGTGCCTGTTGCCGGCGTGGCGCGCTGGGATGTGGCCGGTCTTTCTGGGTACTATTGTTTTGATAGCTGAAAGCGCTGGATATGAAAGCGCTGGAGGTCCAAAGGGCTCCAAATCCGGTTACAGTGGAACTTCGGCGCTGGCAGCGCCCTTGCGCGTTCTTTGATTGCCTTGTCTTCGTTTCTTTACCGACCATGGCCCCTCACACCTTCCTCTGGCACGACTACGAAACCTTCGGCGCCAACACCCGGCGCGACCGGCCGGCGCAGTTTGCGGCCATCCGCACCGACGCAGAGCTCAATGAAATCGGCGCGCCGCTGATGCTCTACTGCCAGCCGGCCAACGACTATCTGCCCGATCCGCAGTCTTGTCTCATCACCGGCATCACGCCGCAGTTGTGCCTGGAAAAGGGCGTGCCCGAGCATGCTTTTGCCAACCGCATCGAGGCCGAATTCGCGCAGCCGGGCACCATCGGCGTGGGCTACAACACCATCCGGTTTGACGACGAGATCACGCGCTTCATGTTCT
>DAOPUP010000480.1:0-2033 GCA_035350655.1 Acidovorax sp.
CCGAGTTCGTCAAGATCTACGGCGCCAAGGGCCTGGCCTACATCCGCGTCAACGAACTGGCCAAGGGCCGTGACGGCCTGCAAAGCCCGATCGTCAAGAACATCCACGACGTGGCCCTGCAAGCCGTGCTGGAACGCACCGGCGCGCAGGATGGCGACCTGATCTTCTTCGGCGCCGACAAGGAAAAAATCGTCAACGACGCCATCGGCGCGCTGCGCATCAAGATCGGCCACAGCGAGTTCGGCAAGAAGAACGGCCTGTTCGACGACCGCTGGGCACCGCTGTGGGTGGTGGATTTCCCCATGTTCGAGCACGACGAGGAAAACGACCGCTGGGTTGCTGTGCACCACCCCTTCACCGCGCCCAAAGACGGCCACGAAGACTACATGGTCACCGCGCCAGAGAAATGCATCTCCAAGGGCTACGACATGGTCTTGAACGGCTGGGAGATGGGTGGCGGCTCGGTGCGTATCCACCGCGCCGATGTGCAGCAAAAAGTGTTCGACGCCCTCAAGATCACGCCCGAGGAAGCGCAGCAGAAGTTCGGTTTCCTGCTCGACGCCCTGCAATACGGCGCGCCCCCGCATGGCGGCCTGGCCTTTGGCCTCGATCGCATCGTCACGCTGATGACCGGCGCCGAGTCGATCCGCGACGTGATCGCCTTCCCCAAGACCCAGCGCGCCCAGTGCCTGCTGACCCAGGCGCCCTCCATCGTGGACGAAAAGCAGCTGCGCGAGCTGCACATCCGTCTGCGCAATCCGGACGCCGTGAAGGCCGACTGAACTGCCGGGCTTCGTGCAAAATTTCAGGGCGCCTTCGGGGCGCCCTTTTTCTTGGGGAAATCAGATGGCCATTGCGCACGATTTTTTCGCATGCGGCCCCTGCCGGGGGCTGCCAGGGCAGGTGCCGTGATGCATGAGAAGGCCGTGCCGGAGCCGGCGTTCAAGATACCGCAGTCGGTGCTGGTGGTCATCCACACCCCGGCCCTTGAGGTGCTGCTGATCCGCCGCGCGGTCGATGCCCCCGATGGCCAGGCGTTCTGGCAGTCCGTGACCGGCAGCCAGGACAGCTTGCAGGAAGCGTGGCGCGAAACCGCCGTGCGTGAGGTGCTGGAGGAGACCGGCATTCACGCAGATGCGCCGGGCTGTACGCTGCGCGATTGGGGCCTGGAAAATCGGTACGACATCTACCCGCAATGGCTGCACCGCTATGCGCCCGGGGTGCGGCGCAATACCGAGCGCCTGTTTGGCCTGCAGGTGCCCGCCGCCGTGCCGGTGGTGCTGAGTCCGCGGGAGCACCAGGCATGGGCCTGGTGGCCCTGGCGCGAGGCGGCCGATCGCTGCTTCTCGCCCTCCAATGCCGAGGCCATCCTGTTGCTGCCACAATTTGCCTTGCCATGAACCCATCCCCCAAAGCGTCCGACCTTCTGCGCATTGCCACGTACAACATCCACAAGGGTGTGCAGGGCATCGGTCCGGCGCGCCGGCTGGAGATCCACAACCTGGGGCTGGCCGTGGAGCAGCTCGATGCCGACATCGTCTGCCTGCAGGAAGTGCGCAAGCTGCACCGCCGTGAAGCCGCCTATTTCCAGCGCTGGCCCGATGTGCCGCAGGCCGAGTACCTGGCGCCCGAGGGCTATGAGGCGGTGTACCGCACCAATGCGTACACGCGCCATGGCGAGCATGGCAACGCGCTGCTGTCGCGCTGGCCGGTGATCGGACACCAGCATGAGGACATCTCCGACCACCGCTTCGAGCAGCGCGGCCTGTTGCATGTCGAAGTGGACGCGCATGGCCGCCGCGTGCATGTGATCGTGGTGCACCTGGGGCTCATTCCCGGCAGCCGGGTGCGCCAGGCCGAGCGCCTGCAGCAGTTCATTGAGCGCGAAGTGCCCCTGGGTGCCCCGGTGGTGGTGGCCGGTGATTTCAATGATTGGGGGCTGCAGATCAAACGCATGCTGGCGGGCTTCGGGCTGACCGAGTTTGATGCGCCGCGCGCCTACACCTACCCCGCCCGGCTGCCGCTGGTGCAGC
>DAOPUP010000481.1:0-2021 GCA_035350655.1 Acidovorax sp.
GGCGCAAATTCGAAGTTGACCTTGCCCGCCTCCTTGTCCCACGCCAGGTGGGCCTTGAAGGCGCGGCGCGTGCGCATGCTCACGAACTTGTCGAGCAGGTCGGTCTTGCCGGTTTCGAGCAGCTTGTGCATCTGCTCGCGCTCCACGGGTTGCTGCAGGATGATCTTGCCGCTCTTGAAGGTGCAGCTGGGCGTGGGCTGCGCAGCGGTGGGCACGGCCTTGCTGCACACATAGTTGCTGCCATGCTCGTGGACTTCCGAGCCACAGATGGGGCATGCGCCCAGGGCGGCATCTGCAAACTCCACCAGCTCACCCGATTCTTCGCCCTTCTTGTCGTCGCCAAAGTCAAATTCAAGCTTGTAGTTGTGCGCCTCGTCGTCGTACTTGATGACGATTTCGGACGTGAAGGGCCAACCGGCCTTCGAGCGGAAACCCTCCAGCGGGCCGATCTTCTTGTCGCGCAGCAGGGCGTTGGCCTCGGCCGTCTCGAACGTGCGGCCTGCGGGCGACTTGCCAAAGCTGAAGCCGCAGCCTTCGGCACCCGGCTTGCCCACGCAGGCAAAACGGCGGTAGTTTTCCTTCACCACGCCACCGCAGTTGGGACAAGGCGACTCCAGCGTGGCGTAGTCGCCGGGGATGGTGTCGCGGTCGTATTCCTTGGCCTTCTTCACCATGCGCTCGGTCATGGCGGCAATCTGCTGCATGAAGGCTTCGCGGCTTAGCAAGCCCTTTTCCATTTGCGAGAGCTTGAACTCCCATTCGCCCGTGAGGTCGGCGCGGCACAGTTCTTCGACCTCCAGCCCGCGCAGCAGCGTCATGAGCTGGAAAGCCTTGGCCGTGGGGATGATCTCGCGGCCTTCGCGCAGCATGTACTTTTCGGTCAGCAGGCCTTCGATGATGGCCGCGCGCGTGGCGGGGGTGCCCAGGCCTTTTTCCTGCATGGCAGAGCGCAGTTCCTCGTCGTCAATTTGCTTGCCCGCGCTTTCCATGGCGCCGAGCAGCGTGGCTTCAGAGTAGCGGGCCGGCGGCTTGGTCTTGAGGCCCTTGGGGTCGGCGGCCAGGGTGTGGACCCTTTCGCCAGGTCTCACGGGCACCAGGTTCTGGCCCTTGTCGCCCTCTTTGCCGCCTTCCACCTCATCGGCCGCTTCCTTGCCGTAGATGGTCAGCCAGCCCGGCTTGACCAGAACCTTGCCCTCGGTCTTGAAGCTGTGGGGTGCCACGGTGCTGATGCGCGTGGTCACCGTGTATTCAGCGCTTGGAAAGAACACGGCCATAAAGCGGCGCACCACCAGGTCGTACAGCTTCTGTTCGGCCTCCGACAGGCCCGAGGGCGCCTGCAGCGTGGGGATGATGGCAAAGTGATCGCTGACCTTGCTGTTGTCAAAGATGCGCTTGGACGGGCGCACGTAGTTGTTGTTCAGCGCCGTGAGCGCGTGGGGCGCCAGGTGGCGCATGCCGCTGTCGGCCAGCATTTCAAAGGTCTGCTTGGCCACCGGCACATAGTCTTCGGGCAGCGCGCGCGAGTCGGTACGCGGATAGGTCAGGGCCTTGTGGCGCTCGTACAGGCTTTGCGCCAGGGCCAGCGTGGTCTTGGCCGAGAAGCCGAACTTGCCGTTGGCTTCGCGCTGCAGGCTGGTCAGATCAAACAGCAGGGGCGATGCCTGCGTGGTGGGCTTGCTCTCTTCGGTGACGGTGGCCTGCTGGCCACGCACGGCGTTGGCAATGGCTTGCGCTTCGGCGGCAGACCACACGCGGTCGGCCTTGGCCTCCGCATCTTCGCCCTTCTTCCACTTCGGGTCGAACCACTTGGCGGGGTATTCACCGGCCTGGGCGCCAAAGGTGGCGTGGATTTCCCAGTAGTCGCGGCTCACGAACTTGCGGATCTTTTCTTCGCGCTCCACCACCAGCGACAACGTGGGCGTCTGCACCCGGCCCACGGTGGTCAAAAAGAACCCGCCGTCGCGCGAGTTGAACGCCGTCATGGCGCGCGTGCCGTTGATGCCCACCAGCCAGTCGGCCTC
>DAOPUP010000482.1:0-2018 GCA_035350655.1 Acidovorax sp.
GCCGAGCAGAGGGTGCAACTCTCAGAGCACCGGTTCAGCGAAGTGTTCGACGCCTCGCCACTGCCCATGCTGATCTTCTCGGTGGGCACCCGCAAGCTGCGCACCTGCAACCGGTCGCTGCAGCAATGGCTGGGCTACGCACCCGAGGACATTGCCACGCTCACCCTGTGGGCCGAGCATGTCTATGCCGACCCCGAAGTGCGCCGCCAGCTCCTGGAGCACTGGGAAAGCGTGCTGCCGCAAAGCCAGGCAGGCCTGATCGCACAGTCGCCCGAACTGCGCCTGCGCTGCAAGGACGGCAGCGAGCGCCTCGCCCGCGGCACCATGACGACGGTGGGCGACGAGGCCATCATCGCCTGGACCGACCTGACCGAAATCCGCAAAAACGAACGCGAGCTGCGCGAGAGCGAGCAGCGCTTTCGCAACATGATCGAGCAGACCATCAGCGGTGTCTATGTGCGCCGCGACGGCCGTTTCATCTACGTGAACCCGCGCTACTGTGAAATCATTGGCTGGCCCGCCGAGGAACTGCTGGGGCGCGAGGTGCTGGAGTTCACGACCAGCGAGCCCGAGAACCTCGCGCACATCCGGCAGGTCTGGGAGTGGCTCGATGCCGGCGAACGCAATGTGGCCTACAGCGTGCCCTTGCGCCGCAAGAACGGCCAGCTGATCGAGCTCGGTCTGAACGCCACCAAAATCACCTGGGACGACGGCCTGCCCGCCACCATCGTGATGGCCCAGGACATCACCGAGCGCAAGCGCACCGAGCAGCAGATCGCCAGCTATGTGCGCCAGCTCGAAGGGGCCATGCAGGGCACGCTGCAGGCCATCTCGAACATCGTCGAGCTGCGCGACCCCTACACCGCCGGCCATGAACGCCGCGTGGGCCTGATCGCCGGTGCCATTGCCCGCGAGCTGGGCTGGGACGAGGCGCGCTGCAAGAACCTGGAGCTGGTGGGCCTGGTGCACGACATCGGCAAGATCGCCGTGCCCGCCGAGATTCTGTCCAAGCCCGGGCGCCTGAGTTCGCTGGAGATGGAGCTGGTCAAATGCCATGCGCAGGCGGGCTACGACATCCTCAAGGATGTGGACTTTGCCATCCCGGTGGCCGAGATCATCCGCCAGCACCACGAACGCATGGACGGCAGCGGCTACCCGCGCGGCCTGCAGGGCGATGAAATATTGCCCGAGGCGCGCGTGCTGGCCGTGGCCGACGTGATCGAATCCATGGCGGCACACCGGCCCTACCGCGCGGCGCTAGGGCTCGACGTGGCGATGGCCGAAATCGACAAGCACCGTGGCCAGCTCTACGACCCCGAAGTGGCCGACGCCATAAGCCGGCTGGTGCGGCAAAAAAACTACCAGCTGCCCGCATAGGCCCCCACAGGTGCCCGACGGGACTCAAGGCTCGCGGGTGCCACTGCCCTTCTTCTTGCGGTTTTCACGGGCCTGCTTCCTGGCCTCGCGCTCGGCGTCCAGCAATGCACCGGCGGCCCGCCAGGCCTCGAACTCGGCGGGCGTTTCCAGCGTGATGCGCCCCAGCACGGCAGTACGGAAATCGGTTATCACGATCTCGGCCGTTTTTTGCAGGTTCACGCGGCCACCGCCCAGCATGGCGCCGCGCTTTTTGCCAATGGCGGCGAGCAGCTCCTCATCGTGCATGCTGGCCATGGCGCCAGCCGGCAGGCCAAGCTTGTAGCGCGCCTCCAGCAGGGGCGCGTAATGCTGCTGCAGGCGGCGCAGCAGCTCCAGCGCCACCAGCTCCTCGTCGAAGGCATTGCGGCCGATGGCGCCACTGGCGGCCAGGTTGTAGCCGCTCTCCACCACCACGATGCGCGGCCACAGCATGCCGGGCGTATCCCACAGGTAGAAATCGTCGGCCAGCGTGATGCGCTGCTCCAGCTTGGTGATGCCGGCCTCGTCGCCCGTCTTGGCCTGGCGCTTGTTGGTGAGGGTGTTGATGAGCGTGGACTTGCCCACGTTGGGCACGCCGCAGATCAGCACGCGCATGGGCTTGG
>DAOPUP010000483.1:0-2009 GCA_035350655.1 Acidovorax sp.
AGGAGCGCCTGGCCACCGTCACCCTGCCGCCCGGGGCCAAGGTCATCGGTCTGCCACTCAGTGGCCTCGCGTTGCCCGCCATGGGTGTGCGGGTGGTCAATTTGCGGCGTGGCGACGGCCATCCGGGTGCCGCAGTGGCCGAAGCGGTGCTGGCGGCCGGAGATACGCTGGTGCTGTCGGGGCATCCGGCGGCACTGGCGCTGGCCGAGGACAAGCTGCTGCGGGGGTAGCCGGGTACCTCCGCGCCTCGGTGCAGCCTCGAGGGGTGGCCTTTTCTGGGCGTCTCTCGCCTGGGGCGTGCCGGTTGTGGAGATCGGCGAAGAAACCAAGAAAATTGGCTGCTAGCGCTTACTCATAAAGCGCTGAAAGCTATATTTTAAATAGCAATTAAAGCAACTCGACAGGCACGGGCCGCCCGAACAGGTAACCCTGGAACTGCCGGCAGCCGTTGCGCAGCAAAAAAGCGCGCTGCCCCTCGGTTTCCACTCCTTCGGCTACGACATCCAGCCCCAGGCTGCTCGCCAGCGTGATGATGGTGCAGGCAATGGCTGCATCATTGGGGTCGGTCAGCACATCGCGTACAAAGCTCTGGTCGATCTTGAGCTGATCAAGCGGCAAGCGCTTGAGGTAGCCCAGTGAAGAGTAGCCTGTACCAAAATCATCGAGCGAAAACCCCACGCCCAGGGTGCGCAGGGCCTGCATTTTCAGGATGCTGTCCTCCACGTCGTGCAGCATCAGGCTCTCGGTCAGCTCCAGCTTCAGCCTACCGGGGCTGGCGCCGGACTCGCGCAAGGTTTCCAGCACCTGCGACACAAAATGGGGATGCCGGAACTCGTGGGCACTGACGTTCACAGCCACGCTCCAGCCTGCGGTACGGGTCTGGGCAGCCCACAGCGCCAATTGGTCGCATGCCATGCGCATGACGCGCCGCCCCAGGGGCAAAATCAACCCCGTCTGCTCGGCCAGCGGGATGAACTCACCCGGCGATACCATGCCGCGCTGCGGATGCAGCCAGCGCACCAGCGCCTCTGCGCCCAGCATGTCGCCCGCCTCATTCACCACCGGCTGGTAGTGCAGCAGGAATTCGTCGCGCTGCAGGCCCTGCCGGATGTCCCCCGCCAGTACCGACCGTGCGCTGGCAGCAGCCTGAATGGACGGGTCAAAGAAACACAGCGTGTTGCGCCCTTGGGCCTTGGCCTGGTACATGGCCAGGTCGGCGCGCTGCAGCAGTTCGTGCACGGTCTGCTGCGCGTCCCGGAACAGCGCAATGCCGATGCTTGGCGGACTGTGTACCTCGCGGTTGTCCACCGTAAAAGGCTCGTTCAGAGACGCGATGATCTTCTGGGCAATGGCCTGCGCCTCGGCAGCGGCCTGGGGCTCAGCGCGGTGCAGGTGCTGAAGGATCACCACAAACTCATCTCCCCCCAGGCGGGCCACCGTGTCTGCGGCCCGCACACAAGCCTGCAGGCGCGCAGCCACCTTGACCAGCAGACGGTCACCCGATTGGTGGCCCAGGGTGTCGTTGATGGCCTTGAAGTTGTCCAGATCCAGAAACAGCAAGGCGCCATGACAGGCCTCGCGCGCACAGCCCACGCAGGCCTGTTCCAGCCGGTCGAGCAAGAGCCTGCGGTTGGGCAAGGCCGTGAGTTCGTCATAAAACGCCAGCCGCTGAATTTCGGTCTCGGCCCGCTTGCGTTCGGTGATATTGCGCGCAATGCCGCGATAACCGGTGAACCGGCCGTCGGCATCAAAAATGGGCTCGCCACTGATGGACACCCAGATGGGCATGCCGTCGCTGGTAGTGCGCTGCATCTCGAAGTCATGGAAGACCTCATGGGCTTGCAGCTGCTGGCGGTGCTTGTCCCACTGTCCGGGCGCCACCACGGCATCGGGCAGCTCCCAGCGCGTCCGTCCATACTGCGTTTTGTCCGGGATACCCCGATCACGCTCGGCACTGCCGTCGAACCGGACAAACCGGAAGTCGGCGTCCTGCTCCCAGTACCAGTCCG
>DAOPUP010000484.1:0-2006 GCA_035350655.1 Acidovorax sp.
CGGGTTGTGGCGCTCTTTGAGCTGTTGCACATGCGCGATGTGGGTGGCTCGCGTGGGCGCCAGCCGGCCACTTTGCAATTGCTGCACCAGGCGCTGCACCTGCCGGGTGTCAAAAACGGGCTGCGTGAACGAGAGAATGAAACGCACGCACCCGCCGCCATAGGTTACGTTAGCGGGCATTTCGGTTTTGAACGTGCTGCCGCCCACAAACACAATCACTGAGTGAATGGCTTCAGGCGGCACCTGCAGCGTGGCCTCCAGCGCCTTGGTGTGCTTGTAGTTCTGGCGCAGCGGGTTCTGAAACCGAAAGCTGCGCTTGAAGATTTTTTGCGTCCACTCGGCCTGCCGCTCGCTGCCGAAAATCCAGCCCTGCATTTTTTTGGTTTCGATAGCAAAAATGCCAAAGCGCGACACGATCACATGATCAATCTGCGTGCTGCCGTCGGGTGTGGTGAGGGTGACGTTGTGCAGCGGAAAGTAAACCGCCTTGTCCAGCCGAAGGCGCAGCAGGAAGCACACAAACCATTCCCCGATATGGCCCTTGGCCCACGGGCTGCGCAGGATGGACACCATCACAAAGAACGGAATCACCCACGACAGGGTGGACAGCAGCATGTTGAAAACAGGTTGAAGTGCGTTTTGCATGGTTCATCCGGGCAAGAGGCCGTGGTGGTGCGGGGGGAGGGCAGTGTTCAGTTGCTGCGTGCCGACAACGCCCCCACCCCCGCCAAGCCACCTCGCCCCCGGTGGCCACGGTCTGCGCGCGGCCCAGGGCTTCCAGGGTTTGCAGCAGGGTGGGCAGGCCTTTTTTCCACGGCCCGCGGCATTTAAAGCGCGATTCAATGGTGGGCAAGGTGAGCGGCCACGGCGCGCACTTGCTCGGGCAGGGTGGCGAGCCAGGGGGGCTGGGCATGTTTGATTTGCTCTAGTTTTGATAGCGATTTTTTACTATCCATATCGGCATCCTGTCCAAGTTTTTCTTCGGGTATCTGCTCTTGGTTTTGCAGTGAATTTTGCGGGTTCTGAAAGTCGGGCCGCAGCCAACGCACGCGGCCCTGGGCTTCTTCTGCCGCGCGCTGGGTGTTGAGCTGCACCAAGTGGGCCAGGATGTCGTCGGTGCTGGCATCGGTGGCTACGCCGGTAACAGTCGATGCGCCCGGCGCTGGTGCTGCCGTCGCCATGGGTAAACGTCACCGGGCGCTCGAACATGTAGGTTTGCTCGGGCGTGGGGTGCGGGCGCTCTAAGCCCAGCAGCGCGCACAGGTCCATCACAAAGCTTTGCGCGATGGCCAGCTCGCTGGCGGTGTTGTGCTGCCAGCGCCGAATGAAGGCCTGGGTGGCAGCGGTGTCGCTAGGGTGTGTAGGCATGCGGCAAGAATCAAAAGCCAGCCGCAGCGGGGCGCACGGCCTCAGGCGTAGGTGTTGACTTGGGTGCCCAGCGTGCCGGTGGCGGCCAGCGCGGGCTGGGCCTGGGGCAGGGCTTGCAGCAGGGTGGCCGCGGCGCTGGCCTGGGTGGCCAGGGCTTTCTTGAGCACAGCGATGCCCAAGGCGTCGGCGGTTTTGCGGCCGGCCTGGGTGTTGGCGGCGCTGACGATGCGTTGGGTAAGGGCAATGTCCATGGGCAATCAGGCGGCCAATGCCGGCTGGCCTGGCTGCGGGGTTTGGCCCGCAGGCCCTTGCAGCTTGGCCCGCACGAAGTCCTCGAACTGCGCGGGCAGCAGCGGGCGGCTGTAGTGGTAGCCCTGCATCTGGTTGCAGCCGCGTGCGCGCAAAAATTCCAGCTGGTCGTCGGTTTCCACGCCTTCGGCGATGGTGCTCATGCCCAGGCTGCGGGCCATCTGGATGATGGCGGTGACGATAGCCTGGTCGTCGGCGTCGGTGCCGATGTCGCGCACGAAGGACTGGTCGATCTTGACCTGGTTGATGTGAAAGCGCTTGAGGTAGCTGAGCGACGAGTAGCCGGTGCCAAAGTCGTCGATCGACAGGCGAATGCCGCGCTGGCTCAG
>DAOPUP010000485.1:0-1985 GCA_035350655.1 Acidovorax sp.
GCATTCACCCACAGCTTGCCCACGCGCGTGCGGCCGATGAACGGGATATTGGTGGGCGTGGCCGGGCGCAGGCCGCACCAGTACTGCGGGTTGCCGCCCTGCGCGGGTGTGCGGGTGTCGCACACGCCGGGCAGGACCTCTTCGATGCGACGCGACAGCAGGTGGCAACGCGCCTTGGCCACGTGGCTGTTTAGCGACAGATCGAACCCGCCAAGCTCGATGGTGCCGGCCACGCGCAGCATGTTGCCCAGGCGGCTCATGGCGAGCTTCTTGCCGTCGTCAATGGTCGAGACCATGGGCGCGCCCTCGGGCCTGAGCAGCGGGAAGGTGGCGCTGTAGCCCTTGCCGGGGTAGATCGGCAGGTCCACGCCCACGCTGCGCAGCAGCGGCCCGCTGTAGGAGCCGCAGGCCACCACGACAGCATCGCCCCGCAAGATGAAGTCATTTTTGCTGCTAGCGCTAGTTGATCGTGGCACGACAGCTACCGAATCAATAGCATTTCCTATCTGGTTCAGCCGCAGCACATTGTGGCTGTACAAAAACTGCGCCCCGCGCGCGGCGCAGCGGCGGGCCAGCTGCTGCGTGAACACACGCGCGTCGCCGCTTTCGTCGGTGCGGGTGTAGGTGCCGCCGGTGATGTGGTCGCCATAGGCCTGGAATGCCGGCTCGATCTGCAGCAGCTCGTCGCGGCTGACCAGGCGGCGCTCCACGCCAAATCGGCGCATCACCTCGACCGCATGGCCTGCAGCGTCCAAGGATTTCTGGTCGGTGTAGAAATGTGCGATGCCGCGTTCCAGGCGGTGGTATGCGATGCCGGTGGCGCGCACCACGTCTTTCAGCGCCGCATGGCTGTAGGCGCCCAGGGCCACGATCTGTTGTACGTTGCGCTCGAATGCCGTGTCGTTGCATTGCGCCAGAAACTTCAGGCCCCAGCGCCATTGCTGCCATCCATCGCCCAGGGGAAACTGGGGGCGCCACAGCAGGGGGGCCTCCTTGTCGAACATCCACTTGAGCGCCTTCCAGGGCGCCTCGCGGTTGGCCCAGGGTTCGCAGTAGCTCACGGAGATCTGCGCCGCATTGGCGAAACTGGTTTCCAGCGCGGCATCGGGCTGGCGCTCGACCACGATCACTTCATGTCCGCGCTCCAGCAGATGCCAGGCCGTGCAGATGCCGATGATGCCGGCGCCCAGAACGATGGTTTTCATGCGGCGCAGTGTGCGCGACATTGCCTTGCAGCAACAGCAAAAATGCCATTGTCGCCACAAAGCAGTGCACTCCATCCAGCGGCAGACCTTGCCGAGGTCTGCACAGGGCTTCGCTCGACGCCCCGACGGTGGCTCTGGGGCGCCGTAGCCCGGGCGTTGCTTTCCCGGTGCGCGGCGCCTGCATGCCCCTATGGAGGGGTGAACGGTGTGGGTGCAACGCAACCATTAAAGTTGTTTTGGAACCGCGGCGTATAAGATACCGCCATGCAAACGCCGAAACCCAAGGTTTCCTTCAAGGAACAGATGCACCTGGCGCGTGAAGACGCCATCCTGCAGGCGACCTGCCGCCTGCTGGGCGAAAAGTCTTTTGACGCGATGACGATGGACGACGTCGCCAACGCCGTGGGCATTGCCAAGGCCAGTCTCTACAAGCATTTCGCCAGCAAGGAAGACCTGTGCTGTGCCGCCATGATCCAGATCCTGGGGCGTGTGCGTGCCTACCTGGATACCTTGCCCGCTGAAATGTCGCCCCAGAACAAGTTGCAGGAGCTGGTGCGCTGGTCGCTGGAGCGGCTGATTACCAACGAAATGCCACTGCTGCCCAGTCGCAATTCCAGCCTGCGGGCGGTGCTCATGGCCAACCGGCAGTACCTGGACGGCCTGGTGACCGTGAGCGACCAGGTGGGTCAATGGATCACCGAAGCGCAGGCGCAAGGCTTCATCAGCCCCGCGCTGCCGCCGCTGGTGGTGCTGTACACCCTGTTTGCCCGTGCGTGCGAT
>DAOPUP010000486.1:0-1983 GCA_035350655.1 Acidovorax sp.
CCAGGCGGTACTCGGCAAAGCCTTTTTCCACCTCGGCCTCGGTTTTTTGCAGCAGCGACGCAATCCAGCGGTCGGCCTGGCTGAAATCCAGATACCCCTGGGCGCTGCCGCTTTGGCATTGCTCCTGGGTGTGTTCTTGCAGGCCGCAGTCCTGGCCTTCGCAGTTCATCAGCACGAAGCGGCTGGCATTCCAGAGCTTGTTGCAGAAGTTGCGGTAGCCCTCGCAGCGCTTGCTATCAAAATTGATAGACCGGCCCAGGCTGGCCAAGGCCGCGAAGGTGAAACGCAGTGCGTCTGCCCCATAGGCCGGGATGCCATCGGGGAATTCCTTTTGCGTGTTCTTGCGCACCTGGGGCGCGGTCTCGGGTTTGCGCAGGCCGGTGGTGCGTTTGTCGAGCAGGGGTTCGAGGGAAATGCCGTCGATCAGGTCCACCGGGTCGAGCACGTTGCCTTCGCTCTTGCTCATCTTCTTGCCCTGCGCGTCGCGCACCAGGCCATGGATGTAGACATGCCTGAACGGCACGCGCCCCGTGAAATGCGTGGTCATCATGATCATCCGGGCGACCCAGAAGAAGATGATGTCGTAGCCGGTGACCAGCACGGAAGAGGGCAGGTAGAGGTTGTAGTCGTCCGTCTCGGCCGCGCCCTGCTCGGGCCAGCCCATGGTCGAGAAGGGAACCAGCGCGGACGAGTACCAGGTGTCGAGCACATCCTCGTCGCGGCGCAAGGTCTTTCCTGGCGCCTTGGCCTGGGCCTCGGCTTCGTTGCGGGCCACGATCACGTTGCCGTCTTCGTCGTACCAGGCCGGAATCTGGTGGCCCCACCAGAGCTGGCGCGAGATGCACCAGTCCTGGATGTTGTTCATCCACTGGTTGTAGGTGTTGACCCAGTTCTCGGGCACGAACTTCACTGCGCCGGAGTCGACGGCGTCGATCGCTTTTTGCGCGATGCTTTTGCCCGTGGCATCGCCTGCGCCCACCTTGCTCATGGCGACAAACCACTGGTCGGTCAGCATGGGCTCGACCACCTGGCCGGTGCGGGTGCAAATCGGCACCATGAGCTTGTGCTTTTTCACTTCGACCAGGGCGCCGATGGCTTCGAGGTCGGCCACCACGGCCTTGCGCGCCACGAAGCGGTCCATGCCCCGGTATTTGGCGGGTGCGTTGTCGTTGACGGTGGCCTGCAGCGTCAGCACGCAGATCATGGGCAGCTGGTGGCGCTGGCCCACGGCATAGTCGTTTGGGTCGTGCGCGGGTGTGACCTTGACCACGCCGGTGCCGAATTCCTTGTCTACATAGTCGTCGGCGATCACCGGAATCTGGCGGTCGCACAGGGGCAGGTTGACCATCTTCCCGATCAGGTGCTTGTAGCGCTCGTCCTCGGGGTGCACCATCACGGCCACGTCGCCCAGCATGGTCTCGGGGCGGGTGGTGGCCACCACGAGCTGGCCCGAACCCGAAGCCGCAAGGCTTCCATCGGGGTCTACCAAGGGGTAGGCGATATGCCACAGCGAGCCGTCTTTTTCTTCGTTTTCGACTTCGAGGTCCGACACGGCGGACTGCAGCTTCGGGTCCCAGTTCACCAGGCGCTTGCCGCGGTAGATCAGGCCTTGCTCATACAGGCGCACGAAGGTTTCGGTGACCACCTTGGAGAGCTTGTCGTCCATGGTGAAGTACTCGCGGCCCCAGTCCACGCTGTCGCCCATGCGGCGCATCTGCGTGGTGATGGTGTTGCCCGATTTTTCTTTCCACTCCCAGACCTTGGAGACGAAGTTCTTGCGCGCCTCGGGGGGCGTGGGGCCCATGTCGTGGCGGCTGATGCCCTGCTCCTGCAGCTGGCGCTCCACCACGATCTGCGTGGCAATGCCGGCGTGGTCGGTGCCGGGCACCCAGGCGGTATTGAAGCCCCGCATGCGGTGGTAGCGCGTGAGGCTGTCCATGATGGTCTGGTTGAACGCATGGCCCATGTGCAGCGTGCCGGTCA
>DAOPUP010000487.1:0-1981 GCA_035350655.1 Acidovorax sp.
GCACGCGCAACATGCGGGCCTTGCCGGGCAATGTGGGGTTGGGCCAGGTGCGCTACCCCACGGCTGGCAACGCCTTCAGCGAAGAAGAGGCGCAGCCGTTTTATGTGAACGCGCCGTTTGGCATCGTGCTGGTGCACAACGGCAACCTGACCAATGCCCTGGCACTGCGCACCGAGCTCTTTCAGACCGATCACCGCCACACCAATACCGACAGCGACTCGGAAGTGTTGCTCAATGTGTTTGCCCACGAGCTCGAGCGGGCTACCCGGGGCGCGCAGCTGCAGCCCGAGGATGTCTTTACGGCCGTGCGTGCGGTGCACAAGCGCATCAAGGGTTCGTATGCCGTCATTGCACTGATTGCAGGGCATGGTTTGCTGGCCTTCCGTGATCCGCATGGCATCCGGCCGCTGGCCATGGGGCGCAGCCAGGATGGCACCGTGATGGTGGGCAGCGAATCGGTGGCGCTGGAGGGGACGTCGCATGTCTTCGAGCGCAACATCGACCCGGGCGAGGCCATCTTCATCACGCTCGACGGCAAGGTGCATGCGCGCCAGTGCGCAGAAAACCCTCAGCTCAACCCCTGCATCTTCGAGTTCGTCTATCTGGCCCGGCCCGATTCGGTGCTCGACGGAATTTCGGTTTACCAGGCGCGGCTGAATCTGGGCGAGGCGCTCGCCAAGCGCGTGGTGTCCACGGTGCCGCCGAACGAGATCGATGTGATCATTCCCATCCCCGAGTCGAGCCGCCCTAGTGCAACGCAGCTGGCGCATCTGCTGGGCATTCCTTACCGCGAGGGCTTCGTCAAGAACCGCTATGTGGGCCGCACCTTCATCATGCCCGGCCAGGGCGTGCGCAAGAAGTCTGTGCGCCAGAAGCTCAATGTGATCGGCAGTGAATTCAAGGGCCGCAATGTGCTGTTGGTGGACGATTCGATCGTGCGCGGTACGACCTCGCGCGAAATCGTGCAGATGGCCCGTGACGCCGGTGCCCGCAAGGTCTATCTGGCCAGCGCTGCGCCGCCCGTGCGCTACCCTAACGTGTACGGTATTGACATGCCCACCAGCAGTGAACTGGTGGCCCATGACCGCACGGTGGAAGAGGTGCGCCAGGCCATTGGCTGCGATGCGCTGATTTACCAGGATGTGGATGGCATGAAGCGGGCCATCGGCGCCCTCAATCCCGCCATTGCTGGGTTTGATGCTTCGTGTTTCGACGGGGTGTATGTGACCGGAGACATCACAGCGGACGATATTGCGCGGCTCAACGAAGGCCGTGTAGGCGTGGAAGAGGGCGAAGAAGATACCTCCCGCCTGGCGTTGCCCAACGCGCAGGTCGCCTGACACCACGATTGCTGGCCGGGCTTTCGCATGAGCCTGTGCCTGCTGCACCTATTGCTGACCCACACCACAACGCCGGGGCGATGCGCCCGGCCTATATGCTATGACTGAACAGAATTCCCCCGTGCATGTGCGCACCCGTTTCGCACCATCGCCCACCGGCTTCATTCACCTGGGCAATATCCGCTCGGCACTTTACCCGTGGGCGTTTGCGCGCGCCACGGGCGGGGATTTCATCCTGCGCATTGAAGATACCGACCTGGAGCGTTCCAGCCAGGCGGCAGTGGATGTGATTATTGAAGGCATGGCCTGGCTGGGGCTGGACCATGACGAAGGTCCGTTCTTCCAGATGCAGCGCATGGACCGCTACAAGGAAGTGCTGGCTCAGTTGCAGGCCGCGGGCCATGTTTACCCTTGCTACATGAGCGTGGCCGAACTCGATGCCTTGCGCGAAAAGCAGATGGCCGCCAAGGAAAAGCCCCGCTATGACGGCACCTGGCGGCCGGAGGCGGGCAAAACCCTGCCGCCCGTGCCCGAGGGTGTCCATCCCGTGCTGCGTTTCAAGAACCCGCAAGGCGGCGTGGTGGCGTGGGACGACAAGGTCAAGGGCCGCATCGAGATCCGCAACGACGAACTGGACGACC
>DAOPUP010000488.1:0-1971 GCA_035350655.1 Acidovorax sp.
GCGTGACCAGGCCCGTGTCGTGCGGGCGCGGGCTCACTTCGCTGAACCAGACCTGGTCGCCCTGCACAAACAGCTCCACCCCGAAGACGCCCTGGCCGCCCAGGTTGTCGGTCACCGCCTGGGCGATGGCCTTGGCACGCTTCAAAGCGACCGATGACATGGGCTGGGGTTGCCAGCTCTCCACATAGTCGCCGTGCACCTGCAGGTGGCCGATGGGTTCGCAGAACTGCGTTTGCACGTTGCCGTCGTTGCCCACGGCGCGCACGGTCAGCAGGGTGATTTCGTAGTCGAAATCGACAAAGCCCTCGACGATCACGCGCCCGTGGCTCACGCGGCCACCGGCCATGGCGTAGTCCCAGGCCTTTTGCACGTCGGCCGGGCCGTCGATCTTGCTCTGGCCCTTGCCCGAGCTGCTCATCACGGGCTTGACGATGCAGGGGTAGCCGATGCCAACGCCGTTCTCGCCTTCGATCGCCGCCTGCAGCTCGGCCAGCGAGTCGCAAAATTTATACGGGCTGGTGGGCAGGCCCAGCGTTTCGGCCGCAAGGCGGCGAATGCCTTCGCGGTCCATCGTCAGGCGCGCGGCGCGGGCCGTGGGGATCACGCGCACCGTGCCAGCGGCCTCCAGCTCTTCGAGCATGGGGGTGGCGATGGCCTCGATCTCGGGCACCACGAGGTGCGGGCGCTCAGCCTCGATCAGGGCCTTGAGCTGCGCCGGGTCGCTCATGGCGATGGTGCGCGCGTGGTGCGCCACCTGCTGGCCGGGGGCGTTGTCGTAACGATCGACCGCAATGGTTTCCACGCCCAGGCGCTGCAGCGCAATCAGCACTTCCTTGCCCAGCTCGCCCGATCCCAGCAGCATGACTTTGGTGGCATGGGGCGACAAGGGGGTTCCAAGGGTGGTCATGGTGGGTGCTTCAGAAAAAATGGAAGAAAAATCGAGGCAACGGACGGGGGGTGCGCGCACCGGCCCCGCGTTGGTGGTGACTTTAAGCGATGGTCGCACTCTACTGCCGGGGCTGTCGTCCGGACGGCCAACATCGCACAATAGGCGCATGTCAACACCCCTCCCATCCGCCTCGGCCACTGCCAGCCCGCTTCCTGCATCCGTGTGGCGTGCGCCCAGCCTGTCAACCCGCTGGTGGCCGGTGTTTTTGCGCAACCTGCTGGTGTGGCGCAAGCTGGCCATTCCCAGCCTGGTGGGCAACATTGCCGAGCCGCTGATGTGGCTGGTGGCCTTTGGCTACGGCATGGGCGCACTGGTGGGGCAGATCCATGTGAATGGTCAGGCGGTGCCCTACATCCTGTTTCTGGCCAGCGGCTCGATCTGCATGAGCGCCATGAACGCGGCGAGTTTTGAGGCGCTGTATTCGGCGTTTTCGCGCATGCATGTGCAAAAAACCTGGGACGGCATCATGAACGCGCCCATCAGCCTGGACGATGTGGTGCTGGCCGAAATGCTGTGGGCCGCTTTCAAGGCGCTGTTCACCGTGACCGCCATTTTGGGCGTGATGCTGGCACTGGGCATCAGCCACAGCCCCAAGCTGCTGGTGGCCTGGCCGGTGCTGCTCTTTGTCGGCATCATGTTTTCCAGCATTGCGCTCATCTTCAACGCGCTGGCCAAGGGCTACGATTTTTTCACCTACTACTTCACGCTGGTGCTCACGCCCATGATGTTTTTGTCAGGCGTGTTCTTCCCGCGCGAGCAGTTGCCGCCCGTGGTGCGCGCCATTTCCGACTGGCTGCCGCTGACCAATGCGGTCGAGCTGGTGCGGCCGCTGTTCATGGACCAGTGGCCCGACAACGTGATGCGCCACGGGCTGGTGCTGGTGGTCACCACCGTGGCGGCTTTTTGGGTGGCGCTGGCGCTGACACGCAAGCGCTTCAAGGCTTGAATTGCTATTAATATAATAGCTGCTATCGCAAGCTGCATAAGCTCTTGGCGCCAATAATCTCTAAAAATCTGATCCC
>DAOPUP010000489.1:0-1951 GCA_035350655.1 Acidovorax sp.
TGGTTTCGAGCGGCGCGATCGCCGAAGGCATGAAGCGCCTGGGCTGGACTGCGCGTCCCCAGGAAATCCACGAACTGCAGGCCGCTGCAGCGGTGGGGCAGATGGGGCTGGCGCAGATGTACGAAACCAAGTTGCGCGAGCAAGGCATGGGCAGTGCGCAGGTGTTGCTCACCCATGCCGACCTGGCAGACCGTGAGCGCTATCTCAATGCGCGCTCCACCTTGCTGACCTTGCTGCGCCTGGGCGTGGTGCCGGTGATCAACGAAAACGACACCGTGGTCAACGATGAAATCAAGTTCGGTGACAACGACACCCTCGGTGCGTTGGTGGCCAACCTCGTCGAGGCGGATGCGCTGATCATCCTTACCGACCAGAAAGGCCTCTATACGGCAGACCCGCGCAAAGACCCCGCTGCGCAGTTCGTGCATGAAGCCCAGGCAGGAGACCCCGCCCTGGAAGCCATGGCCGGTGGGGCGGGATCCAGCATTGGCAAGGGTGGAATGATCACCAAAATTTTGGCCGCCAAGCGGGCAGCAGGGTCAGGCGCTTCTACTGTGATCGCCTGGGGGCGGGAAGAGAATGTCCTGCTGCGACTGGTGCACGGTGAGGCATTGGGCACCCTGCTGGTGGCCCAGACGGCGAAAAAGCAGGCCCGTAAACAGTGGATTGCAGACCACCTGCAGATGCGCGGTGCGGTTGTGGTCGATGCCGGTGCCGCGGCCAAGCTGCGCGATGAGGGCAAGAGCCTGCTGCCCATTGGCATGACGGCGGTGGAGGGCGATTTCTCGCGCGGCGAAGTGATTGCGGTGCGTGATTCGTCGGGACGGGAGATCGCTCGTGGGCTGGCCAACTATGCCAGCGCGGAAGCCCGGCTGTTGTGCCGCAGGCCATCTTCCGAGTTTGAAAAGCTGCTGGGCTATGTCGCGGAGTCAGAAATGGTGCACCGCGACAACTTGGTGCTCACGGCGGGCTGAGGCAATTGGGCCCCCGGTGATTGTCAGGGTGCGTGATCAGCCTGCCGCACCGGCTGCGGTGCAGACCCTATACCGAGCGCGGTGCGATGGCCTGGGGCGGTGTCGCTTCGAGTTCCCCAGGCAACCCATGTTGCGGATCGGGGTCGAAGCTTGCCCCCGGCGGTAGCTCTACCCCTGGGTTCAACAGCAGAGAGCCCGCGCGATGCAGGGGGCTGCCTGGCGACTCCATGTCGCGGGCGCGCATGCCACTGCGCAGGTAACGATTGCGCTGCTCGTGGCGTGGAAGATAACGGGCAAGTTCCGTCAGAGCCATCTCGTAGACGCCCCGTTTGAATTCGACCACCACATCCAGCGGAACCCAGTAGTCGTGCCAGCGCCAGGCGTCAAACTCGGGATGGTCGGTGGCCCGAAGATTCAGATCCCAATCGTGGCCAACGAGCTGAAGCAGATACCAGATTTGTTTCTGGCCCTTGTAATGTCCGCGCGCGTCACGGCGGATGTACCGGTCAGGCACCTCATAGCGCAACCAGTCCCGCGTACGGGCGACCAAGCGCACATGGTTGGGATGCAGTCCCACCTCCTCGTGCAGTTCACGGAACATGGCCTGTTCGGGGGTTTCGCCCCGGTCGATGCCACCTTGCGGAAACTGCCAGCTATGGGTGCGAATGCGTTTGCCCCAGAACACCTGGTTCTTCTGGTTGAGCAGGATGATGCCGACGTTCGGCCGAAAGCCGTCCCGGTCAAGCATAATCAAACCCCAATTTTTTAAACTGTGTCCATTATGCACGGCGCCTAGTGTGCGGCAAGTGGGCCGTTTCATTCTGCCTGAAATCGATTCCGATGAAAGCCTCGCAATTTTTTATCTCCACCCTCAAGGAAGCTCCGGCCGATGCCGAAGTGGTCAGCCACAAACTCATGATGCGGGCGGGGCTGATCAAGAAGCTGGGCGCTGGCATCTACAGCTACATGCCCATGGG
>DAOPUP010000490.1:0-1939 GCA_035350655.1 Acidovorax sp.
CGATCGCCCTGCTCCAGGTGCACGGGCCCTGTGCTGTCGAAAATGGGTTTGGTGGGCGAGCCAAGGCAGGTGAACAGCACGTTGCGGTTGATGCGGTCCAGCCCCGGCGGCGGTGCATTGCGCAGCTCAAGGTAGGAGTGGTCGCGCACCAAACCCATTTTCGACAGCACAGGGCCCGTGCACCTGGAGCAGGGCGATCGCATTTTGCTGTGCTCGGACGGCCTGTGGGGCGCGCTCAGCGATGAAGAGATTGCTTCCCAGCTGGGCCGGCAGACCGTGTCGCACGCGGTGCCCGATCTGGTGGAGGCAGCGCTGCGCAAGGCTGGCGAGGGCAGCGACAACGTCACCGTGGTGGCGCTCGAGTGGGAAACCCCCGATGCCTTCGAGTCCACGCAAGGTGTTTCGACCGACAGCATCAGCGACGATGTTTTTGCCTCGACCATCCAGGGCGGGCCACCGGACGGGCTGGCGGACGACCTCGACGACGACGCCATCGAACGCTCCATTGCCGAAATCAACGAAGCCATCCGTCGATCGGCTGAACGCAAGGCATGAGGCAGCCTTCTGAGGCGCTTCGCGCCTTTCCTTTTTTCTCCCATGGCGGTGCCATTCGGGACGGGGAACACCGCCAGCGCGGCGGGGCGGCGCTCGCACAGCGGTCGCTGGCCTAGCGCCTGCGCACGTTGCACGGGCTGGGACGCTGCCGGCCAGGGCCGCCTTCTTTTGACACCGGAAACACCATGACCACTTTCATCCGCACCAGCGGCCGCGCCGCCGACCAACTGCGCCCCGTGCGCATCACCCGCCACTACACCATGCATGCCGAGGGCTCGGTGCTGATCGAGTTCGGCAACACCAAGGTGCTGTGCACCGCATCGGTGGAAGAAAAAGTGCCACCGCACCAGCGCGGCAGCGGCGAGGGCTGGGTGACGGCCGAATACGGCATGCTGCCCCGCGCCACGCACCGGCGCAGCGACCGCGAGGCCGCCAAGGGCAAGCAAAGCGGCCGCACGCAGGAAATCCAGCGCCTCATCGGCCGCTCGCTGCGGGCGGTGTTTGATCTGAAACTGCTGGGCGAGCGCACGATACAGCTCGACTGCGATGTGATCCAGGCCGATGGCGGCACGCGCACTGCCGCTATCACCGGCGCCTGGGTGGCAGCGCAGGACGCCGTCAGCCAGCTGCTGGCCAGCGGCAAAATTGCGGCAACCCCCATCCTCGGTCCGGTGGCCGCCATCTCAGTGGGCATCGTGCAGGGCCAGCCGCTGCTGGACCTGGAATATGTGGAAGACGTGGGCTGCGATACCGACATGAATGTGGTCATGACGGGTGCCGGCCATTTTGTGGAAGTGCAGGGCACGGCCGAGGGCGTGGCCTTCACCCGCGCCGAGATGGACCAGCTGCTGGCGCTGGCCGACAAGGGCATCGCCGAACTGGTGAGTCTGCAACAGCAATCACTCCTGAAATGATAGCTAAATATCATTTATTTACAAGCGCTTAAAGCCATTTTGACTATGAAACTGGTTCTTGCATCCAATAACCGCGGCAAGCTCGCCGAGCTGCAGGCCATGCTGGCGCCCCTGGGTGTGGAGCTGGTGCGCCAGGCCGACCTGGGCGTGGGCGAGGCCGAAGAGCCACACCGCACCTTTGTCGAAAACGCGCTGGCCAAGGCGCGCTTCGCCAGCGCGCACACCGGCCTGCCCGCGCTGGCCGACGACGCCGGCCTGTGCGTGGACGCCTTTGGCGGCCTGCCGGGCGTGGACACGGCCTACTACGCCACGCAGTTCGGCTACGAAAAGGGCGACGACACCAACGTGCGCGCCCTACTCGAGCAGATGCAGGGCCAGGACAACCGCCGTGCCGCGATGGTCAGCACCCTCGTGGCCGTGCGCAGCCCGCAAGACCCCGAGCCCCTGATCGCCGTGGGCCGCGTGGTGGG
>DAOPUP010000491.1:0-1938 GCA_035350655.1 Acidovorax sp.
CCCTCGGTGACTTCTACCTTCTGACCGTCCAGTTCAATTTCAACCATATGCTTTTCTCGCGATCAGGCAGAGGGCGCGGCCTGAGGGGTCTTGTTCCGGATCATCGCTTCGAACTCGGGACGGAAGTGCTTGATCATGGCGCGCACGGGCATTGCAGCGGCATCGCCCAGGGCGCAAATAGTGCGGCCCATGATGTTGCTGGCCACCGAGTCGAGTACATCCATGTCGGCAGGACGCCCTTCGCCACGGTGAATTCGGTCCACCAGGCGCCATAGCCAGCCCGTGCCTTCACGGCAGGGCGTGCACTGTCCACACGATTCATGCATGTAGAAATACGACAGCCGCTTGAGCGACTCGACCATGCAGCGCGAATCGTCCATCACGATCACTGCACCCGAACCCAGCATGGAGCCGGCCTTGGCAATGGAGTCGTAGTCCATGGTGCATTCCATGATGATGGATGCCGGCAACACGGGCGACGAAGATCCACCAGGAATCACGGCCTTGAGCTGGCGTCCGGTACGCACACCGCCGGCCAACTCGAGCAGCTTGGCAAACGGCGTGCCCATGGGCACCTCGTAGTTGCCGGGTCGCTCCACGTCGCCACTGACTGAAAAAATCTTTGTGCCACCATTGTTGGGCTTGCCGCACGCAAGGTACGCAGCACCGCCGTTGCGGATGATCCAAGGCACCGCAGCAAAGGTCTCGGTGTTGTTGATGGTGGTGGGCTTGCCATAAAGGCCAAAGCTGGCCGGAAATGGCGGTTTGAAGCGGGGCTGCCCCTTCTTGCCTTCCAGCGATTCGAGCAAGGCCGTTTCCTCGCCGCAGATGTAGGCACCAAAACCATGGTGCGCGTGCAACTGGAAGCTGAAGCCGCTGCCTAGAATGCCGTCGCCCAAGTAGCCCGCAGCACGCGCTTCTTCCAGCGCGGCCTCGAAGCGTTCGTAGACCTGGAAGATTTCGCCGTGGATGTAGTTGTAGCCCACGCTGATGCCCATCGCGTAGGCAGCAATGATCATGCCCTCGATCACGATGTGCGGGTTGTACATCAGGATGTCGCGGTCCTTGCAGGTGCCGGGCTCGCCTTCGTCCGAGTTGCACACCAGGTATTTCTGCCCGGGGAACTGGCGGGGCATGAAGCTCCATTTCAGACCCGTGGGAAAGCCCGCGCCACCGCGGCCCCGCAGACCCGACTCCTTGACAGTCGCGATCACCTGATCCTGGGTGAGACCCTCGCCGCCGTTCTGGCCCAGGATGGTGCGCAGGGCCTGGTAGCCGCCACGGGCTTCATAGTCCCTGATGCCCCAGTTGGAGCCATTGAGGCCTGCATAGATCTGCGGCGTGATGTGCCGATCGTGGAAACAGGTTTCAACACCTGCTGCCTGGAATTGTGCAAGCACCTGGACTGCCGCGGTCATTGCTTGGCCTCCGCTGCACGCAGGCTGTCGACCAGTTGGTCGAGCTTGTCATTGCCCATGAAGCTGCACATGTGGCGGTCGTTCACCAGCATGACCGGCGCATCGGCGCAAGCGCCTAGGCATTCGCATTGCTGCAGGGTGAACATGCCGTCCGGCGTGGTTTCGCCCATGGAAATACCCAGCTTGTGCTCCAGATGCTCCAGCGCCTTGCCGCCATCGCGCAACAGGCAGGGCAGATTGGTGCAGACGTTGAGCTTGTATTTGCCCACCGCTTGCTGGTTGTACATGTTGTAGAAGGTGGTGACTTCATGCACGGCGATCTGCGGCATGCCCAGATATTCGGCAATGACCGCTTCGCTGGCTTCGCTCACATGGCCCTGCTCCTGCTGCACGATGGACAGGCAGGCCATCACGGCCGATTGCTTTTGCTCCGCCGGGTACTTGGCCACTTCTCGCGCAAACCGCGCTTTGGTCGCTTCGGTAATCATCGATCAATCTCTCCGAACACGATATCCATGGT
>DAOPUP010000492.1:0-1937 GCA_035350655.1 Acidovorax sp.
TGGTGGGTCCTGAGTGACTCGAACACTCGACCTACGGATTAAGAGTCCGCTGCTCTACCAACTGAGCTAAGAACCCGATTTATTCAGCATTGCTGCTGAGCCTCGAATTATGCACTAATTTTTCTGACGTTGGCAAGTTGGTGCGGAAAATTATTGCATCGCGTTGCGGCTGGCCAGTTCCACGAACAGGCCGCTGTGGTCCAGCTGGCCCAGTCCATGGTTGACACCATCCTTGTAAAGAGCTTCGAAAAGCGCCGTGATCGGTGCATCGAAGCCGATTTCCTGGGCGGTGATCAGGGCGTTGTCGAGGTCCTTGAGTTGTACTGCCATGCGGCCCCTGGGGGCAAAGTCGCGGTCTACCATGCGCTGACCGTGCAGTTGCAGAATCCGGCTGTCGGCAAAGCCGCCGCTGATGGCTTCGCGCACCTTGGCCATGTCGGCGCCGCCTTTGGCGGCAAACAGCAGCGCCTCGGCGACTGCGCCAATGGTGATGCCCACAATCATCTGGTTGGCCAGCTTGGCCAGTTGACCGGCGCCATGGGGCCCCACATGGGTGGCGCGGCCCAGGGTGGAAAAAATAGGTTGGGCGCGCGCAAAATCCTGCGCCCGGCCGCCGGCCATGATGGCCAGAGTGCCGTTTTCCGCGCCCACCGTGCCGCCCGAGACGGGCGCATCCAGGTGGGCCAGCCCCATTTCATCGAGGCGGGCCGCGTGGTCGCGGGCTTCCCGGGGTTGTATCGAGGCCATGTCGATGAACAGTGCGCCCGCACGCAGGGCCTGTGCTGTGCCGAGCCCGAACAGCACCTGCTGTACCACCGTGCCGTTTTCCAGCAGGCTGATGACGAAGTCGGCGTGGCCAACCGCCTGCGTGGGGGTGTCGTGCACCGTGGCGCCCATGGACGCCAGCGGATCGGCCTTGGCGCGGGTGCGGTTCCAGGCATGTACCTGGTGGCCGGCCGCGCACAGGCGCCGGGCCATGGGCAACCCCATCATGCCAATGCCGAGCACGGCAATGCGTAGCGGTGGGGTAGTGGTCATGGGCGCCTCCTTGGCAGCTGTTGTGTCTGTCGCCATCATGGTCTTTTTCGTTGCCGCTGCCTGTCACCGAGCTTGCAGTGCCAGACAGCACAGCCCGCAGCGCAGTGCAGGGCCTACATCAGCAGGTGTTCACCTGCGTTGTCGCCACCCAGGATGACATAGTTGACCTTGCGCACATCCATGAGCTGGGTGCCGCCCGCATAGCTGATGGAGCTTTGCACATCCTGCTCCATCTCCACCAGCGTATCGGCCAGACGGCCCTTGATGGGCTCAAGAATGCGCTTGCCTTCCACATGCTTGTACTCGCCTTTGTTGAAGTCACTGGCCGAGCCGTAATATTCCTTGAACAAGGTGCCGTCCACTTCCACGGTTTTGCCGGGCGATTCTTCATGGCCCGCAAACAGCGAGCCAATCATCACCATGCTGGCGCCAAACCGGATGCTCTTGGCAATGTCGCCATGGCTGCGGATGCCGCCGTCGGCAATGATGGGCTTGGTGGCCACGCGGGCGCACCATTTGAGCGCAGAGAGTTGCCAGCCGCCCGTGCCAAAGCCGGTCTTGAGCTTGGTGATGCACACCTTGCCGGGGCCCACGCCCACCTTGGTGGCGTCGGCGCCCCAGTTTTCCAGGTCGATGATGGCCTCGGGCGTGGCCACGTTGCCGGCAATCACGAAGGCCTTGGGCAGCTTGGCCTTGAGGTAAGCGATCATGTTTTTCACGCTGTCGGCATGGCCGTGGGCAATGTCGATGGTGATGTATTCGGGGCACAGGCCTTCGGCCACCAGCTGGTCCACGGTGTCGTAGTCGGGCTGCTTCACACCCAGCGAGACCGAGGCATAGCAGGCCTTGGCGTGCATGTCGCGCACAAACTGCAGGTTGTCCAGGTCAAAGCGGTGCAT
>DAOPUP010000493.1:0-1922 GCA_035350655.1 Acidovorax sp.
ATGGTCAAGATGTCGGAAAACTCCCGCCATCTCGCCAAGCTGCTGATTGAAAAGTCTCCCAAGTATTTCCCCCGGGACAAGCTGGCGTTCTTCGATGAAACCGGCGGCGTGGGCATTGAGTTCTCGAAGCTGAAGTTCGACCACATCCTGTTCACCGGATCCGGCCTGACAGGCCGCGCCGTCATAGCCGCGGCTGCCCCCAACCTGTGCCCTGTCACACTGGAACTCGGTGGCAAATCGCCTGCCATCATTTGCGACGATTACCCGCTGCGCAAAGCTGCCGAACGCGTCCTGTTCGTGAAGTACTTCAACGCCGGACAGATCTGCACCACCATTGACCACATCTACATCCCGGAAGACAAAGTCAAGGAGTTCACCGAGATGTCCAAGGGCATCGTCACAGAGCGCTACCCGCACCTGAGCTCGCCCGATTTCACCTCCATGATTGACGACCGCTCCTTCAACCGGGTGGTGGGTGCCATGCAAGAGGCGCAAGAGCGCGGCGCCACACTGGTCCAGCTGATTCCCGGCCCCCAATGGGACGCAGCCACGCGCAAGATCGCCCCACACATCGTGCTCAACGCGCCCGCCGACTGCGCGCTGCGCACGCGCGAGATCTTCGGCCCCGTGCTGCCAATCATTCCGTACAAGAAAATTGAAGACCCCGTCCAGGCCATCAACGACGGCCCGCGTCCACTGGCGCTCTACCCCTTCAGCAACGACAAGGCGCTGGTGCACCACCTGCTGACCCACGTAATGTCGGGCGGCGTCAGCGTCAACGATGGTCTGTTCCACGTGGGCCAGCACGATCTGCCTTTTGGTGGTGTGGGCGACAGCGGCATGGGCCACTACCACGGCTACGAAGGTTTTGTCACCTTCTCCAAGATGCGCCCGGTGTTCTACCAGGCCCCCTTCAGCGCCGTGAAGTTCCTGTGGCCGCCTTACGGCAAGTTCGCGACCAAGTACCTCGACTTCCTGACCAAGTAACCCGATACACACTGCCATGAAGCACCTGCCTCCCCACCTGCAGCGCAGAAGTTTTCTCAAGCTCGGTATCGGTGCCGCCGTCGTTCTGGCCGTGGCTGGCGGCGCGGTGGCACTGATCAAGCCGGGCCTGGTCAATGGCCGCCTCAGCCCCTCCGCGCGGCTGCTGATGGCCCGCGTCGGACAGGCCATGCTGCAAGGCACGCTGCCTGCGGATGCGCTGGAACAGCAACGCGCCATCGACGCGGTCCTGCAGCGTACCGATGACTTCACCGCCGGCCTGCCCGCGCATGTGCAGGCTGAACTCTCGCAACTGTTCGGCCTGCTGGCCACGGCCGCGGGCCGGCGCGGCATTGTGGGTCTGTCGCCGTCGTGGGAAGACGCCACAGTGGCAGAAACCAGCGCCGCACTGCAGTCCATGCGCGCGTCCGGCACGGAGCTGCGCATCCAGGCCTACCAGGGACTGCACGACATCGTGTTTGTGCCCTATTTCTCGGGCGAAGAGTCCTGGAAGACCATCGGCTATCCCGGCCCCAGAGCCGTCTGAGTCACCCTGCATCCACTGAAATCGCATGACCAACATCATTGACCCCATTGCGGCGGGCCTGCAACGCGGCTGGAAAGTTCTCGGCGGCAAACACGGCGCCTTGCCGGAACGCATCACCTGTGATGTTGCCATCATCGGCTCTGGCGCTGGCGCCGGCATCACCGCGGAGCTGCTGACCAAAGCAGGCCTGAACGTCGTCATCGTCGAGGAGGGGCAGCTCAAATCGAGTACCGACTTCAAACAGAAAGAGCCCGAAGCCTACGCCTCGCTGTACCAGGAAAACGCCGGGCGCAAGACCAAGGACAAGGGCATCACCATCCTGCAGGGCCGCAGTGTGGGCGGCACCACCACGGTCAACTGGACCAGCTCCTTTCATACGCCTCCCGATACG
>DAOPUP010000494.1:0-1907 GCA_035350655.1 Acidovorax sp.
TCGAAGACAGTGTGCTGGCCGTGATCGAGCGCGAAATGAACGGCGCGCCCGGCCTTGCCTATATGGAGGCGGTGAGCCAGGCCAATGGCACGGGCACCCTCACGCTGAGCTTCGAGCCGGGCACGAACCCCGATCTGGCCCAGGTCGAGGTGCAAAACCGCCTGTCGCGTGCTACACCACGTCTGCCGGCGGTGGTCAACCAGCAGGGCGTGCGCGTGGAGAAGTCGCAATCGAACTTCCTGCTGTTCACCATGCTGTCGTCGTCCGATCCCAAGTTCGATGTCAATTCGCTGAGCGACTATGCCGCTCGCAACGTGGTGCCCGAACTGCAGCGCCTGCCAGGCATCGGCCAGGTGCGGTTGTTCGGTGCCGAGCGCGCCATGCGCGTGTGGATCGATCCAGCCAAACTGCAGGGGGTGAACCTGTCCGCTGCCGACGTGGCCAGCGCTATCCAGGCGCAGAACGCGCAGGTGTCGGCCGGCAGCCTGGGCGAGTTGCCCAACCTGAGCGGCCAGAGCATCTCGGCCACCGTGGTGGTGCCCGGGCAAATCAGCTCGACCCAGGAGTTTGGCGACATCGTGCTGCGCGCCAACGCTGATGGTTCCGCGGTGCGCCTCAAGGATGTGGCGCGCATCGAACTGGGCGCCCAGTCGTATGCCACCAGTGCGCGTCTGAACGGCAAGCCGGCCACCGGCATGGGGGTGCAGTTGTCGCCATCGGGCAATGCGCTGGCCGCAGCCACGGCGGTCAAAACCCGCATGGCCGAGCTGGAAAAATACTTCCCGCCCGGCATGAGCTGGACCATTCCTTACGACAGCTCCGAATTCGTCCAGATTTCCATCAAGCAGGTCGCAGTGACCCTGCTCGAAGCCATTGCGCTGGTGTTTCTGGTGATGTATCTGTTTTTGCAGAACTTCCGCTACACCGTCATCCCGACCATCGTGGTGCCGGTGGCGCTGCTGGGCACCTTTGGTGCGCTGCTGGCCATGGGCTTTTCGATCAACGTGCTGACCATGTTCGGCATGGTGCTGGTGATCGGCATCGTGGTGGACGATGCCATCGTGGTGGTGGAAAACGTCGAGCGCATCATGAACGAGGAAGGATTGAGTCCGCTGGAGGCCACGCGCAAGGCCATGGGCCAGATCTCGGGCGCCATTATCGGCATCACCGTGGTGCTGATCGCGGTGTTCGTGCCGCTGGCCTTCTTTGCCGGCTCGGTGGGCAACATCTACCGCCAGTTCTCGGCGGTGATGGCGGTGTCCATCGCCTTTTCGGCGTTCATGGCGCTGTCGCTCACGCCGGCACTGTGCGCTACCTTGCTCAAGCCGGTCGAGGCCGGGCATGGCCACGCCAAGAAGGGCTTTTTTGGCGGCTTCAATCGCGGCTTCGCCCGTAGCGCCAAGGGCTATGAGGGCTGGGTCGCCAAGCTGCTGCGCCGCAGTGGCCGCATGATGGTCATCTATGTCGCGCTGATCGCCGCCGTGGGCGTGCTGTACATGCGCCTGCCCACCTCTTTCCTGCCCAACGAAGACCAGGGCAACCTGCTGGTCAACATCCAGTTGCCGCCCGGCGCCACGCTGGAGCGCACCCAGGCCGTGGTCGAGAAGGTCGAGGAATTCATGCTGCAGCAGCCTGAAGTCAAGAACATGGTTGCCGTGCTGGGCTTCAGCTTCTCCGGCCAGGGACAGAACGCCGGCCTGTCGTTTGTGACGCTCAAGGACTGGTCCGAGCGCAAGGGCGCCGGGCAAACGGCTGAGGCCATTGTCGGCCGGGCCATGGGTGCGCTGTCGGGTGTGCGCGATGCGTTCATCTTTGCTCTGAGCCCCCCGCCCATTCCCGAGCTGGGGGTCAGCTCGGGCTTCACCTTCCGCCTGCAGGACCGCGGTGGCAATGGCCATGACGCGCTG
>DAOPUP010000495.1:0-1879 GCA_035350655.1 Acidovorax sp.
CGCTCGGCAAAGTCCACCTTCACGCGAAAGCGGCGCGCGGTGTCGGGGTCGGCCTCCTGCAGGGCGTAGTACTCCTCGACCGAGCCGATCAGCACGATCTTCACGTCCACATCCACCGCTTCGGGTTGCAGCGCGACGGGTGCGGTGGGGCCGTGGGCTGCCGCGCTGCCTTCGTCGATCTGCAGGCGGCTGCTGCGCAAAAAGCGGCGCAGCCGTGGCCACAGGCCCTCGTCGTCGACGAGGTCGCGCAGGTGCAGCACGATGAAGCCGCCATGGGCCTTGAGCAGGCTGCCCGCGCGGATGCACGAAAAATCGGCGTGCGGCGGATCGGTGTCGGTTTGCAGGTCGATGGCGCCAAACAGACTGCGCAGCTGCGGGTTGTCTTCCGCGATCACGGGTGCGCCGTTGCGTTCGCTGTTGTCCACCGCCAGGTTCACCTGGCAGCGGGCCAGCAGGTCGGCCACGCGCTGCTTGCGCTCGTCTTCGGCATCGGTGTCATCAGCGGCAGCATCGCCTGCTTCGAACAGTGCCAGGTGCGCCAGCACTTCGCGCTCGACCTGGTCGAGCCACTGGCCCAGCTTGGCGCCATCCTTGATCTGTTTTTTGAGACCCTGGCGGATGTCCTGCACCGCATGTTCGATCAATGGCTTGATGGTCTGGCGGCGCAAATTCACCAAGGCCTCATCGCGGGAGCGCTCCAGCGGGCGCATGGTGTCCAGAAAGCGCGCAATCTCGGTGCGCAGGGCCTGCTCGGCGGCATCGATTTCGGTGCGGCGTTCGCGCGGCAGGGCCAGGGCCTCGTTTTCCGTGAGCGGGTGGCCTTTGTCGCCCGTGAGGGTGAACACCATCTGGCCGCCTTCGCGCGAGAGGCGAAAGTGGCGGGCCTCTGCAAAGGCATCCAGCGTGGCAAAGGCGCTGGCCTCCTGGGTTTGCCAGGCTTTCTGGATGGCCTCGGCCTCGGCTTTGCAATCGGGGCTGGCCAGGCACTTGGGGATGTCGGTTTGCAGCATCTTGGCCATCTCCAGCATGGCTGCGCGCAACTGGCGCCCCTGCCCGGCGGGCAGGCGCAGGGCGCGGGGGCGCTCGGGGGCGTCAAAGTTGTGCAGGTAGCACAGGTCAGGCGGCACGGCTCGCTGGGCCGCAGCGGCCTGTGTGGCCTGGCGCAGCAGCGAGGTGCGCCCGCTGCCCACTTCGCCCAGAACGAACAGGTGGTAGTCGGGCTGGTCCATGGCCAGGCCAAACTGGGTGGCGGCCTGGGCGCGCTCTTGGCCGATCCAGGGCAGGGGCAGGTCCTGTAACTCGGCGGTGCTGGCAAAGCCCAGGGATTCGGGTGCGATGGTCAGCCGCAGCTGATGGGGTTCAAGGGCAATGGCGGGCATGGTCAATGGCGTTGCGGCAAGCCGCAACGGCCTGCGCACAGCGCAAAGCGGTTGACGGGTTGCCGCATAAAAATATGAGTAAAAATGGCCTCTAGCGCTTTATCAGTAAGCGCTAACAGCTATCAAAATAATAGTTATTTCGACATGGGGCACGCCCCAGCCGGCGCGCCACCTGCCAGCGCCCGGGCGTGCGCATCGGCCAGTGCAGCGGCATCGGGCACCGTGGTGGGCCAGCCGGCCAGGTGCTGTTGGGCCACCTGGCTGAGCGCGGTGATCCAGGCGTTGCTGTCGTTCAGGCAGGGGATGTAATGAAACTCTTGGCCGCCTGCGTGCAGAAACGCCTCGCGCACTTCCATGTTGATTTCTTCCAGCGTCTCCAGGCAGTCGCTGGTGAAGCCGGGGCACACCACGTCCACGCGCCGGGTGCCCGCCTTGCCCAGCGCTTCGATGGTGGGCTGGGTGTAGGGCTCCAGCCACTTGGCCTTGCCAAAGCGCGACTG
>DAOPUP010000496.1:0-1877 GCA_035350655.1 Acidovorax sp.
TGTCGGGCCAGGCCGCCTGCTGGGCCATGGCACTGCCGATCAGCAGCGGCGCGGCGGCCAGCGCCAAAGCGGCGCGGCGGGTGAAACGGGCGAGGGGTGCGGTGCGGGAAATGGTGGAAAAGGTCATGGTGTCTCCTGAAAACAATGGGGGTCTCAATCCAGCCGGGCGCCAGCGGCCTCGACCAGGGCTTTCCAGATGGGCATGTCGCGCTGGTAGTTCTGCTGAAACTCTTGCGGGCTGTTCATCATGGGCAAAAAGCCCGCAGCTGCAATGCGCTCAACCACCCTGGGGTCTTTGGCCACTTCGCGCAGGTGGGCAGAAAGCTGGTCCACGATCTCTTTCGGGATGCCCGCCGGTGCACCCATGGCCACCCAGCCAAAGATGGAATAGGCGTCGTCCTGCACGCCTTGCTCAAAGATGGTGGGCACCTTGGGCAGGATGTCCATGCGCTGCTTGCCGGTGACGCCAATGGCCTTGACGCGGCCCGAGTCGATGAAGGGCTTGGTATTGAGCGCGCTCGAAAAGCACAGCTGCAACTGGCCGCCAATCAGCTCCTGGATCATGGGCGCCTCGCCCTTGTAGGCGACGTGCACCATGTCGCTGTCGGTGGTTTTGCTCATGTACGCGCCCGCCAGGTGGGCATACGAGCCCGTACCCCAGGAGCCATACGACAGCTTGCCCTTTTGGGCCTTCACATAAGCCAGCAGCTCTTTCATGTTGTTGGCAGGCACCGAGGGGTGCACCACCAGCGTCACCGGCGCCGCGGCCACCTGGGTGATCAGTGCCAGGTCCTTTTGCGGGTTGTAGGGCAGCTTGGTGTACAGAAACTGGTTGATCAGCATCGAGGTGCTGAGCGTCAGCAGCAAGGTGTGGCCATCGGCCGGTGCCTTGGCCACGGCATCGGTGCCCAGAATGCCTGCGGCGCCGCCCTTGTTGTCCACCACCACGGGCTGGCCGATGCGCTTGGACAGGGCCTCGCCCACGGTGCGGGCAATGATGTCGGTGGCGCCGCCCGCGTTGAAGGGCACCACCAGCCGGATCGGCTTGGTGGGCCAGGCGGCCTTGCCCGTTTGTGCCAGTGCCGTGCCCAGCAGGCCCGTGCTGCCCAGTGCGGCCATGCCTTGCAGCACGCTGCGGCGCTTGATTGGCGAAAGGTTCATAGAAATCTCCTCTTTTATATAGAAACAAGCGCTAGCGCTTATGCAGCAAGCGCTAATAGCTATGATTTTTGAACTAATTAAATGTGCGGAAGTGTCAGCACGCCCTTGTCGCGCAGGGCCTGCAACTCGGGCTCGGACAGTTGCAGCAGTTGCTGCAGCACCTCGCGGGTGCCCTCACCCAGCGTGGGCGGCGCGTTGCGAATCGGCAGGCGCTGGCCGTCCAGGCGGTAGGGCGGCGCAAACACATGCGTGCTGCCCGCCACCGGGTGGGGCAGCTCTTGCAACAGGCCACCACGGCGGGTGCGCTCGCTGGTCAGGGCCTCGTGCAGGCCCGCCACCTTGCCGCAGGGGATGCCAGCGGCCGTCATGCGCTGCAGCAGCACATCGCGGGCAAATCCGGCGATCAGCTCCTTGAGCATGGGCCCCAGCACCAGCCGGTTCTTGGCGCGCTCCACATTGGTGGCAAAGCGCGGGTCTTCCACGATGTCGGGGCGCTCGATGACCTGGCGGCAAAACTTGTCGAACTGGGCGTTGTTGCCCACGGCAATGATGAGCGGGCCGTCGGCCGCGTCGTACATGCCGTAAGGCACGATGGACGGATGGGCGTTGCCATAACGTTGCGGGTCGTGGCCCAGCAGCATGGCATCAAGCCCGTAGTAGCCGGTGATCATCAGGCCGCAGTCGTACAGCGCCATCTCGATGTGGCGGCCCTTGCC
>DAOPUP010000497.1:0-1875 GCA_035350655.1 Acidovorax sp.
GCCTGCAGCTTGGGCACATACATGCGGGTTTCGGCCGGCATGTTCAGGTCGGTGTAGCGGGTGCCCAGCCCCGCTTTTTGGTTCTTGGCAATGGCCCGGCCCACGCTGCCTTCGCCCCAGTTGTAGGCGGCCAGGGCCAGGTGCCAGTCGCCAAACATGCCGTAGAGCTTTTGCAGGTAGTCGAGCGCGGCGCGGGTGGATGCGAGCACATCACGGCGGTCGTCACGAAAGGCGTTTTGCCGCAGGTCAAAGTAATTGCCGGTGGCGGGCATGAACTGCCACATGCCGGCGGCCTTGGCGCTGGACACGGCCTGCGGGTTGAAGGCGCTTTCGATGTAGGGCAGCAGTGCCAGCTCGGTGGGCATGCCCCGGCGTTCCAGCTCTTCGACAATATGGAACAGGTATTTGCTTGAGCGCTCGGTCATGCGCTGCATGTAGTCGGGGCGGCTGGCGTACCACTGCTCGCGGTCCTGCACCAGCTCGTGCTGCAGGTCGGGCATGGCAAAACCGCGGCGAATGCGGTCCCACAGGTCGGCGGGGGTGAACAGCGAAGCCACTTCGCTGCTGGCGGTACGGCCGGCCGTGATCGGGCTCAGTGGCCCGTTCGGAATGATGGGCGTGTGGCTGCGGGTGGCGGTGTGCGAGGGCGCAGAATCCGTGTCGAACGGGCTGGTGGCGCTGGTGCCATTGGTGGCGCAGCCGGTCAGCCACAGCAGTCCTGCAAGGCAGGCGAGGCGCAAAATTTTCATCAGAAGTCGTTTTTCCATTGGCGCAGGGCGGCAAACACCGCCACGGCATCTTGTGGTGGGACCCGGGCATCGAAGCCCTGGGCGGCTGCAGCGACCGCGGCTTCGCGGACGCGCAGAAAGGGGTTGATGTCACGTTCCAGCGCCATGCGCGATGGCAGCGTGGGCTGCTGGCGGGCGCGCAGGCCTTCGCAGTGGCGGCTGTAATCGCTCAGGGCCTGGTTGCCCGGCTCCACCGCGCGTGCAAAGCGCAGGTTGGAGAGCGTGTATTCGTGCGTGCAGCAGACGCGGGTGCTGCCCGGCAGGGCGGCCAGCTGGTCCAGGGAGACCAGCATCTGCGCGGGCGTGCCTTCAAAAAGGCGCCCGCAACCGCCCGAAAAAAGGGTGTCGCCGCAAAACAGCAAAGGGCTGCCATCCATGTCGGGGCAGTAATAAGCGATGTGACCGGCCGTGTGGCCCGGAACATCGAGCACCGAAAACCGCAGGCCCAGCAGGTCCACGCTGTCGCCCTGCGCCAGGCGCACCAGCGGCTCGGGGATGCGCTCGCGCGCGGGGCCGTATACCGTTGCGCCGGTGGCCGCGCGCAAGGCATCGACGCCGCCGACATGATCGGCATGGTGGTGCGTGACTAGAATGGCCTGCAATTGCAGTGCCTGTGCTTGCAGTATCTGCAACACGGGCGTTGCGTCACCGGGGTCCACCACCACGGCCTGGCGGCCGTTGTGCAGCATCCAGATGTAGTTGTCGGTAAAGGCGGGCAGTGGTAGCAGGTTCATGAGCGCACAAATTATAGATTTGCACTGCTGGTTTGACTCCCCCCCCGGCCGTTATCTGCTGGCGTGGGAGCAGGCCCGCTTGGATGAGGCGGTGGCGGACATCTTCGGCTACCACGGCCTGCAGATCGGCATTCCGATGCTCGACGGTCTGCGCACCAACCGCATGCCGCACCAGTGGCTGGCCCTGGGCGAAGACGGCCTGGCCTGGCTGCCCGGCGCCCGCCCCGCAGGCCAGGCGCCCGCCAGCACCTTGCCCGGGCCGGACCCTTTGCGCCTTCTGGCGCTGCTGGCCGAGCCCGTGGCCCTGCCTTTTGCCGACAACAGCCTGGACCTGGTCTTGCTGCCCCACACCC
>DAOPUP010000498.1:0-1865 GCA_035350655.1 Acidovorax sp.
CGGCGCGGGTGTTTTCGATGCTGCCCGAGCGGCTGTCCACCGACCTCACCTCGCTGAACCCCGGCCAGGAGCGCCTGGCCATCGTGACCGAAATGGTGGTGGATGCCGAAGGCGCGGTCACCCATTCCACCGTGCACCGTGCCCGGGTGCGCAACCAGGCCAAGCTGGCCTACGACGCGGTGGCCGCGTGGATCGAGGGCGAAGGCGACCTGCCCGAGGCGGCGCGCGCCGTGCCCGACATGGACGAACAGCTGCGCACCCAGGATACGGTGGCCCAGCGCATGCGCGCACGGCGGCGCGCTGCCGGTTCGCTGGACCTGGAGACATTCCAGCCCCGCGCCGTGTTCGAGGGCGACCGCGTGGTGGACATCCGCCAGCAGGAGCAGAACCGGGCGCGCCAGCTCATCGAAGAATTCATGATCGCCACCAACACCTGCACGGCACAGTTTCTGGCGCAGCACGGCGGTGGCGCCTTGCGGCGCGTGGTGCGTTCGCCCGAGCGCTGGCTGCGCATCGTGGAAGTGGCCAGCAGATACGGCGAGGCGTTGCCCAAGGAGCCCGATTCGCGCGCACTCGAGGGCTTTCTGGCGCGCCAGCGCAAGGCCGATCCGCTGCGTTTTCCGGACCTCTCGCTCGTCATCATCAAGCTGATGGGTTCGGGCGAATATGTGGTCGAACACGCCCGGGGTGAGCCCATAGGCCACTTCGGCCTGGCCGTGCGCGACTACACGCATTCCACGGCGCCCAACCGCCGCTACCCCGATCTGGTGAGCCTGCGCATGGTCAAGGCGTTGCTGTCGGGCGAGCGCGCGCCCTATGGCCTGACCGAACTGGCCACGCTGGCCGAGCATTGCACCCACCAGGAAGACGCGGCGCAAAAGGTGGAGCGCAGCGTGCGCAAGTCCGAGGCGGCGCTGTTCATGCAGGGCCTGATCGGCCAGAAGTTTGACGCCATCGTCACCGGCCGCTCCGAAAGCGCCACCTGGGTGCGCATCTTCACGCCGCCGGCCGAGGGTCTGCTGGTGTCCGGCGAGTTCAATCTCGACGTGGGGGCGAAGATCCGCGTGAAACTGCTCAGTACCAACGTGGAGCGTGGCTTCATCGATTTCGAGCAGTCGCACTGAGACTGTTTTGCCTTCAAACGGTTAACGTCGTTGGGTCGCCTTGCCGTGCTACAGCACTGTCTGCGGCTCGCCGGCTAGTTACCCGATTGAATGCAAACCCGTATGGGCCCGCCGCCAGCCCGACCGGCGCCGTCGTCAACGTCACCAGGCAGGAGGCTTTACCATGGCCAAGCGATCTTTTCCACTGTCCAGGGTGTACGGGCTGCTCGAACCCGGCCCGGTGCTGCTGCTGAGCACGGCCCACAAGGGCCGCAGCAATGCCATGGCGCTGTCGTGGCACACCATGATGGAGTTCGAGCCGCCGCTGGTGGGCTGCGTGGTCAGCCACCGCGATTTCAGCTTCACGGCGCTGAAGGCTACGCGCGAATGCGTGTTGAACATCCCCGCCGTGGACTTGGCGCAAAAGGTGGTGGACTGTGGCAACCATTCGGGCCGCAGCATGGATAAATTCACCGCGTTTGGTCTGACCCCAGAGCCTGCGTCGCTGGTGGGAGCGCCGTTGATTGCCGAGTGCCATGCCAACCTCGAATGCAAGGTGGTGGATACGCGCTTTGTCAACCGCTACAGCTTTTTTGTGCTGGAGGTGGTCAAGGCCTGGACCGATCCGGCCTGCAAGGACCCGCGCACGCTGCACCACCGCGGCTGGGGGGCCTTCATGGTGGCGGGCGAAACGATCCGGCTGCCCTCCAGAATGAAGTGACGGGTGCCGGCGCTTTGGGCTGCTCAGCTGGCATGCCGCGG
>DAOPUP010000499.1:0-1865 GCA_035350655.1 Acidovorax sp.
GCGGTGGTGGGCCGTGGCCTCGCGGCCTTCCAGCGCCAGGTGGCGAAACGGGTTGGCGGGGTCGGTTCCCAGCCGCGCCAAGCCCGCGGCAAAGTCTTCGCTGTGCCAGAAGTCCTGCGCGGCGCGGGCGTGCTTCTTGAACCGGATGATGTCCAGCGCCTTGATGAGGATGACGATCCACGACGCCAGCGACATGGCCAGCAGCAGGAGGGCGACGGAGCGGGTGACAAAGTCGCCCTGTGTCCAGACATTGGCGATGCCGAATTGCGATTCCATGAAAACTCCCTGAACAGTGATTTGGTTATTCGAGAACAAAATTGATGGGCACCCGGTTCCACATGGCCTCGGGCACCCCATTGCGCTTGCCGGGTACAAAGCGCCAGCGCATGACGGCCTCCTGGGCCTGGCGGTCCAGGCGTTCGTAGCCGCTGGATTGGCTGATTTCCACCTTCTGCGGCAGGCCGTCGGTGCCGATCAGCACGCGCAGCACCACCTTGCCCTGCTCGCCCATGCGTTTGCTGATGGCGGGATAGCCGGGCTTGGGGTTGTTGAGGTAGGCGGCATCGCTGGAGGGCAGTTCGATGCGGGGCGCGGCGGGCGGTGCTGCCGGCGCGGGCGGCGCCGGGGGTGCCACCGGTGCGTCGATCGGGGGCGCTGGCGGCTGGGGCGTGGTCAAACCGACAGGCGCATTCGGGGCCGGTGTGGGGTCGGCAATGGCCACCGGCATGGGAGCCGGGCGCGGTGCCTGCGCTGGGGGCGCGGCCCGGGGCTGCCGGGGCGCAGGCGCGGCGTTTGGTGTGGCGGGTGGCGCAGGTGGGGCCACTTGGGCCGGAGGTGGCGCGATGAATTCGCTGAGCAGCTCTGCGGGCACGATGACCTCTGCCGCGCGCCGCAGCAGGCCCGATTGCAGGGCCCACAGGCCCGCCACATGCAGCGCCACCACGGAGGCGGCGATCACGGCATTGCGGCTGACCCCCCCAGGGGAAGCGAAACGATCAGTGTGAGACATAAAAATGATAGCAACACGTGCTTGCTTAACAAGCGCTAGAAGCCAATTTAACCCTTATTTTCTGCGAAAGATCCACCAGGTCGAGCCAGCCACCAAGATCAGACTGCCCGCGAGTGTAGAGAGGAGTTCCATGCCTTGTTGTTCCGAAGTGAGTGGGCGGTGGGCCCGATGGCGCCGCCAACCCCTGGTGAACCGGGCCGGGGGCAATGGATTGCCTTCCCATGCCGCTAGAGCCGCTTGGGCGGCACCCGCAGAGAACAGATTCGGCTCGACTCGGATGGATTGTAAATGAGAATGAGTTGCATTTGTTGTGGTTTTTGCTTTTTGCTAGCGCAATGTCCTGTCAGAGCCCCTGGCCTTGGGTGAAGTCCGCATCCAGCAAGGCGGGCGAGGCATCGGCCAGCGTGGCGCAACCGGTCAGGGCCATGGCAATCTCCAGCTCGTCGCGCAACAGGCGCAGCACATGGGCCACGCCAGCGGCACCGGCGTGGGCCAGGCCCCAGATGGCTGGGCGCCCCACCAGCACGGCCGACGCGCCCAGCGCCATGGCCTTGAGCACATCGGTGCCACGGCGGATACCACCATCCACCAGCACCGGCAGCGCGCCGCCCACGGCCTGCATAACGCGCGGCAGGGCGCTGGCCGTGGCGGGTGCCGTGTCCAGCGTGCGCCCGCCATGGTTGGAGACGATCAGGCCGGCGGCGCCCAGCGATACGGCCTGGCGCGCATCGGCCGGATGCAGCGCCCCCTTGAGCAATACGGGCAGGCGGGTGATGGTCTGCAGCCAGGCGATGTCGTCCCAGGTGGGGGCCTGGTGCAGCAGGCCGTCAAACAGTGCGCTTTGGCCGGGGCGCAG
>DAOPUP010000500.1:0-1863 GCA_035350655.1 Acidovorax sp.
CGTGCGTATGTCGCATCCAGTGTGGACTTGCCCGGCGCAGCTTTTCGGCAGTCTTTGGCGATTCGGCCTCAATGACGTTGGCCGTTGTCACGAAAAATCGCTTGGTGACGTTCCAAAGCCGGGTCGAAGTGATACGGTTTTGACCGCTCCCTGCCTGCAGGTCAGCAATGAGCGGGGTGGACGGCTTCCACATGGTTGGTGTGGTTGGCACACCGCGCTGCATCAGGTAATGATCCAGCGCCACCCGGGCCAGCGGAGGTAAGGCCACTTTGCCTGCCTTGCTACCCTTGCCGACCAACTTGAGCCAATGGTCTCCCTGGGCATCCGTTTCAATCTGCCCCAGGGTGGCCCCCACGAACTCACTGGATCTCAAGCCCGTGGCATAAGCAAAGTCCAGAACGAAACGCAGCCGCTGAGCCGCCGGAAGCTTCCAGCCGTAGGACCATTCCAGCCCGTTGGCAACGGCTCGGATAATGGACCACTCACCCTCGGAAAACACGCGCCCCTCTTCGATGGGAGTGCTGCGGTTGCTACCGCGCACCTTGATGCCGCTAAACGGGTTGGCCAGGACATAGCGCTGCTCGATCAGCCATCGAAACATTGCGCCAATGACGCTCAAGGCATAGGCCGTCGAACGGGGAGATAAACCCGCCGAGAATGGCCGCCACTCTGGAGAGAATCTTGTTTGTGGTGATCCCACCCATCGACTGCGTGGTGCGGGGTTGCGCAGGAACCCCCGGTAAGCTGTTGCGTCCTCGGTTGTGAGCGACGACAGTGCACGTCCACGTTCAACAACTGCCCACAGAATCAGGCGTTCGGACTCCTTGCGATAGGCCCGTTTTGTCGCACTGGACTCGTGCAGTGCCAGCCATGCCTGCACGGCTTCGTAGTCATTGTCAGCGCTTAGCGTGCAACTCGATGGCGGCCCACGGAAGGTACCCCTCGATCCGTTGAGTTCTTCCGGCAATTTCAGGCGTTCCCAGGGAACAACCGCTTGCACCGTTTCGTTGACCATCAGTTCACGTGCCCGATCAGTCAGCTGCGGATGTGCTGCAAAGAAGACTTCGATTTGACGTGCCCCTTGTGCCCCCAGTCCAGGAACCATAGTCCACCAGCGCCGCCTCCGGGGCACTCGCACAGTCAGCTGTGCCAGCGTCTTGATATCTTGGGCGTACAGGGCATTTGCAGAACGCGCAGAAAGCCACAGGCTCACGTCATCGGTGATCTTGGGAGCCGGTTCAGGCGCAGTGCGCAGTGCGTCGATGGCATGGGCAACTGCTTTCGCATGTTGGGCACGCTCACCGATAGGATGGTCAAGTAGGGCCACTAGATCGGCCCGGTGCAGCCTGCGTGCAATGCGAATCAGTTGACGGCGGATTCCTCCAATTATTCCCCGTGACGACTGTCCCGAAACCTTGTGCGTACCCAGGTAATGGGCCACGGATTTGCGCGATGACAAACCAGCGTACCAGCCACGCAATGCGGCGAGCTCGGCTTCACCGGGGAATGCATCCAGGCCAGAACCATCCCCCAATTCTGGCGAAAGTGAGATCGGTGGAACGGATAGGCATTTCAACCACATGAGGCCAAGTATCGCACCTCAGAACAGCCTGCGAACCACAGGAATATCCTCACAGTCCCACAGCGGCGCGCTGGTTGGTTCAGCCGCCGCAAAAAAAAGTGTTGTGCAGGAGAATGATTTCCATCGCGCCGGGTGCGCCAGACACAGGGACACCCCGCAGAGCGCCTGCCTCACCACTTTGGCCTGTCACCAGTTGATACGCTGATCGACCTCAAAGTCGGGTACCGGTTGAGCTGCCCCATCCCAGTCGGTTGCCCAATCTGGCTCGGTTTGCGCCCCGT
>DAOPUP010000501.1:0-1861 GCA_035350655.1 Acidovorax sp.
GGTGGCGGTGCCTTGCTGGCGGCGTTTGCGGCCTACACGGTCGAGAAGAAGACCAAGCTCAAGCCCGGTGAAGTGCCGTTCGGCCAGGGCAACATCCGTGGCGTGGCGGCTCCCGAGTCGGCCAACAACGCCGGTTCGCAGACCTCCTTCATCCCGTTGCTGACGCTGGGCATTCCGCCCAACGCCGTGATGGCGCTGATGGTGGGTGCCATGACCATCCACAACATCCAGCCTGGCCCCCAGGTGATGACCAGCAACCCCGAGCTGTTCTGGGGCCTGATCGCCTCGATGTGGATCGGCAACGCCATGCTGATCATCCTGAACCTGCCGCTGATCGGCATCTGGATCAAGCTGCTTACCGTGCCGTACCGCTGGCTGTACCCATCGATCGTGCTGTTCTGCGCGGTGGGTGTGTACTCCACCAACAACAACACCTTCGACGTCTGGATGGTGGGCATCTTTGGTCTGGTTGGCTACATCTTCTACAAGCTCGGCACCGAACCTGCGCCCCTGCTGCTCGGTTTCATCCTGGGCCCGATGATGGAAGAAAACCTGCGCCGTGCGCTGCTGCTCTCGCGTGGCGACTGGAGCGTGTTTGTCACGCGTCCGCTGTCGGCCGGCCTGCTGGCGGCTGCCGCCCTGCTGCTCATCATCGTGCTGCTGCCCGCTGTGAAGAACAAGCGCGAAGAGGCCTTCGTCGAAGAATGACCCTGCGCTTCCCGGTTCCGCTGCGCGGGACTCGGCTGCAGGAACAACGGCACCCTCGGGTGCCGTTTTTTTTGCGATGGAGCGGTGCAAAGGCGCAGGGCCTGCGCTGCTGCGCTGGGGGCAGGACCGCTGCGCTGCGCTGCATTGCGCTGCATTGCTTTGTGGGGGTTGTAGGGGCCGCTCCAGGGTCTGCGCTCCCATGCTGCCGCCGATAATTGCCGCATGCCCTTTCGCTATGCCTCCCCCTATGCCAGCACTCGCCTGCCGGTGTTTGCGCGCAACCTGTGTTCCACCTCCCACCCGCTGGGGGCGCAGGCCGGTCTGCGCATGCTGCAGCAGGGCGGAAATGCGGTCGATGCGGCGGTGGCCGCAGCCGCGGTGATGGCCCTGTGCGAGCCGGTCAGCAATGGCCTGGGCAGCGATGCGTTCTGCATCGTGTGGGATGGGCAGGCACTGCATGGGTTGAATGCGTCGGGCCGCGCGCCGCAGGCCTGGACGCCCGCCTATTTTCATCGCCGCTACGGCACGGGTGCGGCCACACCGCCCCAGCGCGGCATCGATTCCGTCACGGTGCCCGGCGCCGTGAGCGCCTGGGTGGCGCTGTCAGAGCGCTTTGGCCGGCTGCCCTTTGCCGACCTGATGGCGCCCGCCATCGAGATCGCCGAACGCGGCTACCTGGTGCCCGTGGTGGTGCAGCAGAAATGGGCGGCCGCCGTGCCCGGGCTGCAGTCGCAGCCCGGCTTTGCGCAGAGCTTCATGCCCTGGGGGCGCGCGCCGCAGGTGGGCGAGCTGTTCCGGTTTCCGGCCGCAGCGCGTGCCTTGCGCGCCATTGGCGCCACGCGGGGTGAGGCTTTTTATACTGGCGACATCGCCCAGGCTTTGGTCGCCTTTGCGCAGGCCCAGGGCGGCAGCCTCGCCCTGGCAGACCTGGCCGCGCACCGCCCCGAATGGGTGACGCCGATTGCCCGCAACTACCGCGGCTACACGCTGCACGAGATACCGCCCAACGGCCAGGGCATTGCTGCGCTGATTGCGCTGGGCATCCTGGAGCAGTTCGACCTGGCGAGCCTGGCGGTGGATGGGCCTGAGGCCCAGCATCTGCAGATCGAGGCCATGAAGCTGGCGTTTGCCGATGTGTACCGCTATGTGGCCG
>DAOPUP010000502.1:0-1851 GCA_035350655.1 Acidovorax sp.
GCCACCACCGTGTGCGTATCTGCACAAGCCCAAACCGAAATCCAGTGGTGGCATTCGATGACGGCCGTGAACAACGAGTGGGTCAATGACTTGGCCAAACAGTTCAACGAGAGCCAGAAGGAATACAAGGTGGTGCCCACCTACAAGGGCTCGTATGACGAAAACATGACAGCCGCCATTGCGGCCTTCCGCTCGGGCAATGCGCCGCACATCCTGCAGGTGTTTGAAGTGGGCACCGCCACCATGATGGCCAGCAAGGGTGCTACCGTGCCCGTTGGCAAGGTGATGGGCGATGCCGGTCTGGCCTTCGACCCCAAGGCCTACATCCCCGCCGTGGCCGGCTACTACACGGCCCCCAACGGACAGATGCTGAGCTTCCCGTTCAACAGCTCGACCACTATCTTCTATTACAACAAGGACGCCTTCAAGAAGGCGGGCCTGAACGCCGACAAGGCTCCCGCCACCTGGCCTGAAGTGTTTGCCGCCGCCAAGAAGCTGAAAGCAAGCGGCCACAGCTGCCCCATGACGCTGGCCTGGATGGGCTGGACGCAGCTCGAAAGCTTCTCCACCTGGCACAACGTCGAGTTCGCCACCAAGCAAAACGGCCTGGCTGGAATGGATGCGCGCCTGAAGATGAATTCACCGCTGCATGTGCGCCACATCGACAACCTCGCCAAGGCCGCGGCTGCGGGCGAGTTTGTCTACAAGGGCCGCGGCCCCACCGCCCAGGCCTCTTTCACCGCCGGTGAGTGCGCCATGATCCAGACGTCCTCGGGTTTCTATGGCGACGTGGCCAAGAACGCCAAGTTCGCCTACGGTCTGGCCCCCCTGCCCTACTACGCCGACGTGAAGGGCGCGCCACAAAACACCGTGATCGGTGGCGCCTCGCTGTGGGTCATGGCGGGCAAGAAGCCCGCCGAATACAAGGGCGTGGCCACGTTCTTCGACTTCCTGTCGCAGACCAAGGTGCAAGCAGCCAGCCACCAGCGCACGGGCTACCTGCCCATCACCCTGGCGGCCTATGACCTGACCGACAAGTCGGGCTTCTACCAGAAGAACCCCGGCACCGATGTGGCCGTGCAGCAGATGGTGCGCAAGGTGACCAACAACTCGCGCGGCATCCGCCTGGGCAACTATGTGCAGATCCGCACCATCGAGGACGAAGAACTCGAACAGGTGTGGTCGGGCAAGCAATCGGCCCAGACCGCACTGGATTCGATCGTGAAACGCGGCGACGAATTGCTGGCCCGCTTTGAGCGCGCCAACAAGGGCAAGTAAGCCACTGGCAGCCCCGCATGGCGCGGGGCGCGGTGGCGGCCTGGTCCCGCAGCCTGGTCCCGCAGTGCCGGGGACGCAAGGTACAGGGCAAAATAGCGCCACCCGATGCGGCCCCGGCCCCATTTTTATTTGTTTCTGAGGCCGCGCTTGTGCGCAAGCCCAGCCCCATCCGCCGCGCCCCGCAAGGGCCCCGGCGGATGTTTTATTGTGAAATCCCATGGAAAAACGCGTACTTTTCCGCTCCCGATGGCTCCCCTGGGTGCTGCTCATGCCCCAACTCGTCATCATTGGCGTCTTTTTCTTCTGGCCCGCCAGCCAGGCGGTGCTGCAGTCGCTGCAGGTGCAGGACGCCTTTGGCATGTCAACCGAATGGGTGGGGCTGGAAAACTTCCGCAACCTGCTGGACGACCCGACCTACCTGAACTCGTTCCAGCGCACCGCCTTCTTTTCCGTGCTGGTGGCTGCAGTGGGCATTGTGGTGTCGCTGGTTCTGGCAATTTTTGCCGACCGCATCGTGCGCGGCGCCATGGTTTACAAAACCCTGCTGATCGTTCCCTACGCGGTTGCGCCGGT
>DAOPUP010000503.1:0-1846 GCA_035350655.1 Acidovorax sp.
TGGGCTGATCGCGTTTTTACCAACCCTATTCAAGACCAGGAGCCATCATGGCCGTTCAGCAAAACAAAAAGTCCCCTTCCAAGCGCGGCATGCACCGCTCGCACAACGCCTTGAATGTGCCGGGCATTGCCGTGGAACCCACCACTGGTGAGACGCATCTGCGCCATCACATCAGCCCCAACGGTTTCTACCGTGGTCGCCAAGTGCTGAAGAACAAGTCTGAAGCCTGACTTTAGCCTCCTTCACAAGGCCCGTTGCTACTGTAACTGTAGCGCGGGCCTTTGTTTTGACTATTGCATTTATCTCTCGGCCAGCAGAGCTGGTCGTACAAGTCGCCCATGATCACACTGGCTGTTGACTGCATGGGGGGCGACCACGGCCCCCGCGTCACGCTCGCGGCGTGCCGTCAGTTCCTCGACAATCATCCTGACGCCCATCTGCTGCTGGTCGGTCTGAAGGAAAGTCTGCAATCCTTCTCGCACGAGCGCGCCACTGTGGTGCTGACCACCGAAGTGGTCACCATGGACGACCCCGTCGAGATTGCCCTGCGCCGCAAGAAGGACTCCTCCATGCGTGTTGCCATCCAGCAGGTGAAGGATGGCACGGCCGCTGCGGCGGTTTCCGCCGGCAATACCGGGGCCTTGATGGCCATCGCCCGCTATATCCTCAAAACGCTCGATGGCATTGATCGTCCGGCCATTGCCAACCAGATGCCCAATGCCCAGGGGGGCGCCACCACGGTGCTTGATCTGGGGGCCAATGTGGACTGCTCGGCCGAGCATCTGCTGCAGTTTGCCGTCATGGGTTCTGCGCTGGTTTCGGTGGTGAAGGGTGTTGAAGAGCCGACCGTTGGCTTACTCAATATTGGTGAAGAAGCCATCAAAGGCAGCGAAGTCATCAAAAAGGCGGGAAAACTGCTGCGATCCGCTGCGAATTCGGGTGATCTGAATTTCTATGGCAATGTTGAGGGCAATGACATCTTCAAGGGCACTGTGGACATTGTGGTGTGTGACGGTTTCGTGGGCAATGTCGCCTTGAAGGCCAGCGAAGGCGTGGCGTCGATGGTGGTGGGGGGGCTCAAGCAGGAGTTTTCACGCAACATCTTCACCAAGACTGCTGCCATCTTTGCCTATCCGGTCCTCAAGGCGCTCATGAATCGCATGGACTACCGGCGCTACAACGGCGCGGCGCTGTTGGGCCTGCGGGGGCTAGTGTTCAAGAGCCACGGTTCGGCCGACACCATGGCCTTCGAGCAGGCGTTGAACCGGGCGTATGATGCAGCCCGCAACAACCTGCTCGACCGTGTCCGGACCCGGATTGCGCACGCGGCACCCCTTTTGGTGCCTGCCGATGCCCAGCCTGAGCCCGGTGCTGCGGCGACAACACATTGATGAGACGCTATTCCCGCATTACCGGCACCGGCAGCTACCTGCCACCGCGCCGGCTGACCAACGCCGATCTGGTGGCCGAACTGGCACAGAGCGGTATCGAAACTTCCGATGAGTGGATCGTGGAGCGCACCGGAATCCGGGCGCGCCATTTCGCAGCGCCCGACGTGACCTGCAGCGATCTGGGGCTGGAGGCGGCCAAGAAGGCGCTGGAGGCCGCTGGCTGCCAGCCGCAGGACATCGATCTGATCATCGTTGCCACCTCCACTCCGGACATGGTGTTCCCCTCGTCGGCCTGCATCTTGCAAAACAAGCTGGGTGCCAACGGTTGCCCGGCATTTGATGTGCAAGCAGTGTGCAGCGGCTTCGTTTATGCCCTCACGGTGGCAGACGCCATGATCCAGACCGGTGCCGCCAAGCGTGCTCTGGTGGTGGGTGCCGAGGTCTTCAGCCGCATT
>DAOPUP010000504.1:0-1834 GCA_035350655.1 Acidovorax sp.
GAGCATGTGGTGAACTACTTCTTCTTCATCGCCGAAGAAGTGCGCCAGATCATGGCCCAGCTGGGCATCAAGAAGTTCGACGACCTGATTGGCCGCACTGATCTGCTCGACATGCGCCAGGGCCTGGAGCACTGGAAGGCCCGAGGCCTGGACTTTGGCCGCCTGTTTGCCCAGCCCAATGTGCCCGCCGATGTGCCGCGCTTTCACGTGGATGTGCAAGACCACAACATCGAACACACCCTTGACCGCAAGCTCATCGAGCGCAGCCTGCCTGCTATCGAAAAGGGCGAGCGTGTGCAGTTCATCGAGGTGGCGCGCAACGTCAACCGTTCCGTGGGCGCCATGCTCTCGGGCGCGGTGACGCGCGTGCACCCCGAAGGCCTGCCGGACGACACCATCCGCATCCAGCTTGAAGGCACGGGCGGTCAGTCGTTCGGTGCGTTCCTCACACGCGGTATCACGCTGTACCTGATCGGCGATGCCAACGACTACACCGGCAAGGGCCTGTCGGGTGGCCGCGTCATCGTGCGCCCCAGCATCGACTTCCGGGGCGATACCGTGCGCAACACCATCGTGGGCAACACCGTGATGTACGGTGCCACCACCGGCGAGGCCTTCTTCAGCGGCGTGGCCGGTGAGCGTTTTGCCGTGCGCCTGTCGGGTGCCACGGCGGTCGTCGAAGGCACGGGCGACCATGGTTGCGAGTACATGACCGGTGGCACCGTGTTGGTGCTGGGCAAGACCGGCCGCAACTTTGCCGCCGGCATGAGCGGTGGCGTGGCCTACGTGTACGACGAAGACGGCCAGTTCGACACGCGTTGCAACATGTCCATGGTGACGCTGGAGCGCATTCTTCCCTCCGCGGAGCAGGAAGCCACGGTGCCGCGTGCCATCTGGCACCAGGGCCAGACGGACGAAGCCCAGCTCAAGAAGCTGCTGGAAGACCACAACCGCTGGACGGGCAGCAAGCGTGCGCGCGAGTTGCTGGACAACTGGGCCGCATCGCGCAGCAAGTTCGTCAAGGTCTTCCCGACCGAGTACAAGCGTGCGCTGTCGGAAATTTATGAGCGAAAAGTGATGGAAGAGTCTGCTACTCCTGCAGTAGCTGCTACCAAAAAAGAAGCGGTTCCTGCCAAATAAGGCGACACCGCAGACATCCGCACAGCATTCATAGACAAGGACACCGTCATGGGAAAAACCACCGGCTTCATGGAATACGAGCGCATCGAAGAGGGCTACAAGCCCGTTTCCGAGCGCCTGAAGCACTACAAGGAATTCGTCATCGGCCTCGATGAGAGCCAGGCCAAGGTGCAGGGCGCGCGCTGCATGGACTGCGGCACGCCGTTTTGCAACAACGGCTGCCCGGTCAACAACATCATTCCGGACTTCAACGATCTGGTCTACCACGCCGACTGGAAGAGCGCGATCGAGGTGCTGCACAGCACCAACAACTTCCCCGAGTTCACCGGCCGCATCTGCCCCGCGCCTTGCGAGGCGGCCTGCGTGCTCAACGTGAACGACGACCCGGTGGGCATCAAGTCCATCGAGCACGCGATCATCGACCGGGCCTGGGCCGAGGGCTGGGTGCAGCCGCGCCCCGCCAAGCACCAAACCGGCAAGAAGGTCGCCGTGGTGGGCTCCGGCCCCGCAGGCCTGGCCGCAGCGCAGCAACTGGCGCGAGCGGGTCACAGCGTGACGCTGTTCGAGAAGAACGACCGCGTGGGTGGCCTGCTGCGCTACGGCATTCCCGACTTCAAGATGGAGAAGTCGCACATCGATCGCCGCGTCAAGCAGCTCGAAGCCGAAGGCGTGGTCATTCGCACCAGCGTGTTCG
>DAOPUP010000505.1:0-1827 GCA_035350655.1 Acidovorax sp.
TCTCGAAGCTGATGCCCTTGAGGATGGGCCGCGCCGGGTCGTAGGCAAATTGCACGTCTTCAAAGCGCACCGTGGGCTGGGCCAGCCCCACCAGCGGCTGCGCGCCGGGGGCATCGGCCACCTCGCGCTCGCGGTCCATGAGGGTAAACATCTTGTCCAGGTCGGTCAGGCTCTGCTTGATCTCGCGGTAAATCACACCCAGAAAGCTCAGCGGAATGTAGAGCTGGATCATGAAGGCGTTGACCATGACCAGGTCGCCCAGCGTCATGCGGCCATCGACAACGCCCTGCGTGGCGCGCCAGAGCATGGCCACCAGGCCCGTGGCAATGATGAGCTGCTGGCCCGTGTTGAGCAGCGAGAGCGAGCTTTGCGCCTTCAGGCGTGCGGCGCGCAGGCGCTGCAGGCTTTCGTCGTAGCGGCGGGCCTCGAAGCCTTCGTTGTTGAAATACTTGACGGTTTCGTAATTGAGCAGCGAATCCACCGCCTTGCTGTGCGCAGCCGAATCAAACTCGTTGGCCTCGCGACGAAACTTGGTGCGCCACTCGGTCAGCAGCACCGTGAAGGTGATGTAGCAGGCCAGCGCGGCCAGCGTGATCCAGGCAAACCAGGCGTCAAACTTGACCGCCAGCACCGTCAGCACCATGGCCACTTCGATCAGGGTGGCGCCAATGTTGAACAGTGTGAACGAGATCAGCGACTCGATGCCGCGCACGCCGCGCTCGATGTCGCGCGTCATGCCGCCGGTCTGGCGCTCCAGGTGAAAGCGCAGGCTTAAAGCGTGCAGGTGTTCAAAAGTTTGCAGCGCAATCGAGCGCGCCGCGCCCTGTGTGGCCTTGGAAAACACCAGTTCGCGCAGCTCGGTGAACAGCGAGGTGGACAGGCGCAAAAGCCCGTAGGCCAGCAGCAGCCCCGCCGGCACCACCAGCACGGCAACGGGGTCGCCGGGCTTGATCGTCATGGCATCGACCAGGTTTTTGAGCAGCACCGGCACGCCCACGTTGGCAACCTTGGCGCCCACCATGAACACGATGGCCAGCACAACGCGCCACTTGTATTGCCACAAATAGGGCAGAAGGCGGGAAAGCGTGGCCCAGTCAGAGCGCTTTTGCGCGGGATTGGTGGCAGAGGGGGGAGGAGAAGGCTCGCCGTAGTGGCGCATGAAGGACAATTCCGATAGTTGTTTTACCGAGATTGTGCCTATGACCGACTTGCCCACCCTGGCCCCGCCCACGTTGCCCTGCAACCATGAACTGGTACTGAAGGTCATTCCCATGCCCGCCGACAGCAATGCCAACGGCGACATCTTCGGCGGCTGGGTGATGGCGCAGGTGGATCTGGCCGGTTCGGTGCTGCCCGCGCGCTACATCAAGGGCCGCATGGCCACCGTGGCCGTGAACGAGTTCATCTTCAAGCAACCGGTGCGGGTGGGAGACATCCTGTCGTTCTTCGCCGCCGTCACGCGCATTGGCCGCACATCCATCACGGTGGAAGTCGAGGTGTATGCCGAGCGGTTCTCGGACCAGGGCAAATACCTGAAAGTGACCGAAGCGCGCCTGACCTATGTGGCCATCGACGCCGATGGCCGGCCGCGCCCGGTGCCGGTGCATTCCTGAGCGCGTTGCGCCCAGGCCATGGGCGCAGGCTCAGCCCCGATCGGGCGCTTTGCTTCAGGCCAGCGCCACCGCAGGCACCGGCACCTCAACGGACCGCGCTGCGGCCGCCGGGCGGGCACTGGCGCTGGTGCCCACACCCACCGCGATTTCGCCCGACAACTGGCCGCCCTCTTCCACCACCAGCTTGCCATAGCGGATTTTCCCGCTGACCCGG
>DAOPUP010000506.1:0-1812 GCA_035350655.1 Acidovorax sp.
CCCTTGCGGTGGTTGCAGGGGCGGCATGCGGTCACCACGTTCATCCAGTGGTTCTGCCCGTTGCGCGCAAAAGGCACGATGTGCTCACGCGTGAGGTCTTCTTCGTGAAAATGGCCGCCGCAATAGGCGCAAATATTGCGATCGCGCGCAAACAGTTTGCTGTTGGTGAGGCTGGGCTTGAGATCGAAGGGGTTGATGCCCGGCACGCCGCGGGTGCCGATGATGCTGTTGACGGCAATCACCGATTGCTCGCCCGTGATGGCGCTGTAGCCGCCGCGGAAACGGGCGATCTGTCCGCCCGACTCCCAGCGCACCTCCCCGGCGGCGTAGTGAATCACCGCCTGCTCCAACGTGATCCACGATTGGGGCAGCCCCTGGGCCGACAGCTTCAAGACCTTCACAACACGCCTCCTGGAACAAAAGTACACAAGGATTCGGAACGCAGATGTCTCTGGAGCCGCCTGCACCCGGCGGCCTGTGCTGCACAATATACTCCGCTTTCATGACAAACTGGCGTCTTACGCTTGATGCATCGGCGCAAGCTGCTATCAAAACAATATCAAACTGATGAAGATTTTTCGCGGCTTTCACCATCCGGGCATTGCCCGCGCCTGCGCGCTGACGATTGGCAATTTTGACGGTGTGCACCGGGGCCACCAGGCCATGCTGGCCTTGCTCAACAACGAAGCCGCGCACCGGGGCGTGGAAAGCTGCGTGCTCACGTTCGAGCCCCATCCGCGCGACTATTTCGCGGGCTTACACCACAAGCCGGATATGGCCCCGGCCCGCATCGGCACGCTGCGCGACAAGCTCACCGAACTGCAGCGCTGCGGCGTGCAGCAGACCGTGGTGCTGCCGTTCGACTCGCGTCTGGCCGCCCAGTCGCCCCAGGCCTTCATCGACGAGGTGTTGGTAGGTGGCCTGGGCGCCCGCTATGTATTGGTGGGCGACGATTTCCGGTTCGGCGCCCAGCGGGCGGGCGACTACGCCATGCTCGATGCTGCGGGCCCCGTCCACGGCTTTGATGTGGCGCGCATGAACAGCTACGAGGTGCATGGCCTGCGGGTTTCCAGCTCGGCCGTGCGCCAGGCCCTGGCAGCGGGCGACATGCCAGCGGCGGCGCGCCTGCTGGGCCAGCCCTACACCATCAGCGGCCATGTCGTGCATGGGCGCAAGCTCGGGCGCGCGCTGGGCGCGAGCAGCGCCCAGGCGCAGGATGGCTTTCGCACCCTCAACCTGCGCTTTGCCCACTGGAAGCCTGCCGCCAGCGGCATCTTTGCCGTTCTGGTGCACGGCCTCGGCGATGCCCCGCTGCCCGGCGTTGCCAATCTGGGCGTGCGCCCGTCCCTCGATCCGGCGGACGTGAACGGGGGCCGCGTGCTGCTCGAAACCCATTGCCTGGACTGGCCTGCCGATCTGGGGCCCGAAGGGGCGTACGGTAAAATCATCCGCGTGGAACTGCTGCACAAACTGCACGACGAGCTGAAATACGACGGTCTTGATGCCCTGACGGCGGGCATTGCCAAGGACTGCGCCGATGCACGTGCCTACTTTGCGTCGGCCCACGCCCCCTCCGATACCGAGACCCGGCGCCAGACCACGCGCGACCGAATTTGAGGGGGCTGCCCTGCGCAGCGCCTGCAGGGCGAACCCTTTCGCCTGTCGTGCCCTCTTCCCGTTTTGACCCGGGCCTGCCCCGGAATGCCCTGTTTTAAGGCCCCTCCATGTCCGACAACGCCAGTCCCGCCCCGACCGATTACCGCAGCACGCTGAACCTGCCCGACACGCCCTTCCCGATGCGTGGCGATCTGC
>DAOPUP010000507.1:0-1772 GCA_035350655.1 Acidovorax sp.
GGGTGATCGACGATATCGACCTCATCCTGATCATGAGCGTCAACCCCGGTTTTGGTGGACAGAGCTTCATCGACTCGGCCCTGCGCAAGATCGAGGCCGTGCGCCGGCGCATCGACGCCTGCGGCAAGGACATTCGCCTGGAGGTCGATGGCGGCATCAAGGGAGAGAACATCCGCCGCGTGGCCGATGCGGGCGCGGACACCTTTGTGGCCGGCAGTGCGATTTTTGGCAAGCCCGATTACCGCACGGTCATTGACAGCATGCGCGCCGCGCTGACGGTTTGAGCCCCTGGGTAGGCAACGTGCGTTGAAGAAAAACGCCCACTTGCCACTCTGCTTGCGCCAGATCAAGGATTGAGCGGGAATAATCAGTTGCGCGGATTAGTCTGTAACATAAGTAACCAGCACTTTGAACGGACCATGCCGTGACCATGAGCTTTCGCAGGCAGGGCTTCACCCTGATTGAACTGATGATTGTGGTGGCTGTTGTCGCCTTGCTTGCGGCGGTGGCCCTGCCTTCATACCAGTCCTATATCCGCAAAAGCCGGCGTGCGGATGCCTTCATCGCCCTGTCCAATGTGCAGATGGCGCAGGAGCGCTGGCGAGCGAGTCACCTCACCTACGGCACCCTGACGGACCTGGGCATGACGGCAAGCCCCCTCCTCAGCGAGCGGGGTTTCTACACGATCTAACTCACCGATGCCAATGGCTCGGGCAGCCCGTCGGGCACCGGTTTTCGCGTCAGCGCCACCGCCAGGAATCCGGGGGCACAAGCCAGCGATGGCGCGTGCTCGCCCCTCAGCGTGACGGTTTCCGGTGCTCTTTCCCCGAGCTACTATGGCCCGGTGGACACGACCAAGCCAGGCGTTTACTACGGCCCCCATCAGGACTGTTGGGCGCGCTGATATGCGGAGCAAACGATTGCTGGCGGGCGTTACGCTCATCGAACTGCTGGTGGCCCTGCTGCTGCTGGCCATTCTTGCCTCTTTGGCCTTTCCGTCGGTGGTGTCCATGATTGATAAATACCGCCTCAAAGGCGCCGTTGACCATTTGGCCAGCGATTTGCAGTTCGCAAAAATGGAGGCGGTGCGACGCAACCAGACGGTGTCGGTGCACATCACCACCGGCGCTGGCTGGTGCTACGGCATGCGTGCGGGCAGCGACTGCGACTGCACGCAGACCTCCAGCGCAGACCCCGCCTATTGCAGCGTCAAACGGGTGCTGGACTCGGAGTTTCCCGGCGCCATTTTGCGCAGCCAGTCCTTTGCGGCACGTCCGGTATTCGATCCCGTGCAAGGCCTGTCGACCCAGGCGGGCTCGGTGGTGTTTCAGTCGCTTCACGGGCGCCAGGCGCAGGTGGATTTGAACCGCATGGGCATGGTCTCGCTGTGCACCCCGGCGGGCGTTACTTCTGCGGGGTATGTGCCATGTTGATGCGCCAGCGCGGTGTTTCCCTGATGGAGATTCTGATCTCCATGACCCTGGGCCTTTTTTTGTTGCTGGGGCTGACCACCTTCATGGCCAACACCCTGGTCAGCGACAGCCGGACCATGCTGATGTCCCGGCTGGACCAGGAGATGCGCTCGGCCATGATTCTGATGGTGCGCGAGGTGCGGCGCGCGGGCTATTGGGGCAACCCGAGCCTGGCGCTCGGCCCCTGGACGGGCGCGGGCGCGGGCACGGCCTATGCCAATCCCTTCGCCGCCGTCACGGCCAGTGGGGGTGCATTCAGTTTCGCTACGACAAGAATCACAATGCAATCGCCGATGCGAC
>DAOPUP010000508.1:0-1758 GCA_035350655.1 Acidovorax sp.
GCGGGCACCAACGTGCCCATCTGGCTGCTGGGCTCCAGCCTGTTTTCGGCGCAGCTGGCGGCCGAACGCGGCCTGCCCTATGCCTTTGCCTCGCACTTTGCGCCGCGCCTGCTGCACCAGGCGCTCGATCTGTACCGCAACCTGTACCGGCCATCGGCCCAGTGGCCCAAGCCCTATGTGGCCATCGGCGTGCCGCTGATCGCGGCACCCACCGACGCCGAGGCCGATTTTCTGGCCAGCAGCACCTACCAGCGCGTGCTGGGCATCCTCACGGGCGACCGCCGCCGCTTGCTGCCGCCCATTGAACACTTTGCTGCACGCCTGCAACCCCAAGAGCGCGCCGCCATTGGGGATTTTCTGGCGGCTGCCGTGATTGGCGGCCCCGACACGGTGCGCGCCGGCCTGACCCACCTGCACAAGACCACGGGCGCCGACGAATTCATGCTGGTCAGCGACGTGTTCGACCCCGCGCTGCGCCTGCGTTCGCTGGACATCGCGGCGCAGGCCCTCAGCGACATGGCATGACACCCGGCCTGCGCCAAGAAGGTGCAGCGTCACGGTCAGCGGCTACCATCGCAGGCTGCCTTCATGCGCCCGAGCGCTCCTGCCTTTCACCCCCAACATGCCCGCTTTTTCTTTTGAAGCCCTGGATGCCCAGGGCCAGACCCGCAAGGGCCTGATGGAAGCCGACACGGCCAAGTCGGCCCGCAGCCTGTTGCGGGCCCAGGCGCTGGTGCCTTTGAGCGTGGAGCCGGTGCAGACCGGCCAGTCGCTCGATGGCGCCCCGGCCGGTCTCGGGCAGCGCCTTTTCACCCGGCCGGTGTTTGGCGCCTCGGCCCTGGCCATCTGGACGCGCCAGCTGGCCGGGCTGGTGGCATCGGGCCTGCCGCTGGAACGCGCGCTCACCGCGCTGTCGGACGAAGCCGACGACGAACGCCAGCGCCACCTGGTCGCGGCCTTGCGTGCCGAGGTGAACGCGGGCGCGACCTTTGCGCGCGCACTGGCCCAGCACCCGCGCGAGTTCTCGGACATCTACTGCGCCGTGATTGGCGCCGGTGAGCACAGCGGCAACCTCGGCCTGGTGCTCGAGCGCCTGGCCGACGACCTCGAAGAACGCCAGGCGCTGAAGGCCCAGTTGATGGGCGCGGCGCTGTACCCGGCCATCGTCACCCTGATCGCCCTCGTGATCGTGCTGTTTCTGGTGAGCTACGTGGTGCCGCAGGTGGCCAGCGTGTTTGCAGGCACCAAGCGGGCCCTGCCCTGGCTCACCGTGGCCATGCTGGGCCTGAGTGCCGCCGTACGCAACCATGGCTGGCTGATGTTGATAGCTATTATATTAATAGCAACAGGTGCTCGATGGGCCTTGACTTTCGAGCATTTTCGCCAGAAATTCGATGCCACCTGGCTGAACCTGCCCCTGGTGGGCAAGCTGGCGCGCGGCTACAACGCGGCGCGCTTTGCCAGCACGCTGGCCATGCTGGCCAGCGCGGGCGTGCCCATCCTGAAAGCCTTGCAGGCCGCTGCCGAAACCCTGAACAACCGCGCACTGCGCGCCGACGCGCTTGACGCGCTGGTGCTGGTGCGCGAGGGCGCCCCGCTGGCCTCGGCGCTGGCACAGAAAAAGCGCTTTCCCGGACTGCTGTCGATGTTTGCGCGCCTGGGCGAGCAGACCGGCCAGCTGCCGGTGATGCTGCAGCGCGCCGCCACCCAGCTGTCCACCGAAGTGCAGCGCCGCGCCATGCAGCTGGCCACCATCCT
>DAOPUP010000509.1:0-1752 GCA_035350655.1 Acidovorax sp.
GACAACTTCCTGATACGCCAGCTCAAAGGCGTGCCCAAAACCCATGTCTATCGCATCATCCGCAGCGGCGAGGTGCGCATCAACAAGGGCCGGGTCAACGCCGACACCCGCGTGGCGGTGGGCGACGTGGTGCGCCTGCCGCCCGTGCGCATCTCCGACAAGGTGGCCGAAAAGGCCGAGCGGCCTGCGCCAGCGCGCGAATTTCCCATCCTGCTCGAAGACGAGCACCTGATTGCCCTGGACAAACCCGCCGGCGTGGCGGTGCACGGCGGCAGCGGGGTGAGCTTTGGCGTGATCGAGCAACTGCGCCAGGCGCGGCCCCAGTCCCGATTTCTGGAACTGGTGCACCGGCTGGACCGTGAAACCTCGGGCATCTTGCTGGTGGCCAAGAAGCGGTCCGCACTCACGCACCTGCAAGACCAGTTCCGCGAGCGCGAAACCGGCAAGACCTACCTGGCGCTGGTGACGGGGGCCTGGGCCCCCAACAAGAAGGTGATCGACCTGCCGCTGCACAAATACCTGCAGGCGGGGCCGGAAGGCACCTCCGGTGCCGGCGAGCGCCGTGTGCGTGTGACCACGGCCGACGACCCTGACGGCATGCGCTCCGTCACGCTGGTCAAGGTTCGCCAGGCGCTGCCGGCCCGCGCGGCGCAAGGCCTGCCCGCCATGAGCCTGCTGGAGGTGACCATAAAGACCGGCCGCACCCACCAGATCCGCGTGCACCTGGCCAGCCAGGGCCATCCCATCGTGGGGGACGACAAATACGGCGATTTCGACCTCAACAAACGCCTGCAAAAGCTGGGGATGCGGCGCATGTTTTTGCATGCCTGGCGGTTACAGTTCACGCACCCGGCCACCGGCGAACGCGTGCAGCTGAATGCTGAACTGCCGCCGGAACTTGCCGATTTCCTTCCCACCACCTGATTGCTCCATGCTTTCGACTGCCCGCCCGCGCCGCTTTGACCTGATCGCCTTTGACTGGGACGGCACCCTGTTCGACTCCACGGCCATCATCGTGCGCAGCATCCAGGAGGCCGTGCGCGATGTGGGGGGCGCCGTGCCCACCGACGAGGCCGCGGCCTATGTGATCGGCATGGCGCTGACGCAGGCGCTGGCCCATGCGGCGCCCGATGTTCCGCCCGAAAGGTACCCCGAGCTGGGCAACCGCTACCGTTACCACTACCTGCAGCACCAGGATGACCTGAGCCTGTTTGAGGGCGTGCTGCCCCTGCTGGACGACCTGCGGGCGCAAGGCCACCTGCTGGCCGTGGCCACTGGCAAAAGTCGCCGGGGCCTGGACGAGGCGCTGCATTCGGTGCAGCTCAAGGGCGTGTTCGACAGCTCCCGCACCGCCGACGAGACCGCTGGTAAACCCCATCCCCTGATGCTGCAGGAGCTGATGGCCGAGTTCGATGTGGCGCCCGAGCGCTTGCTCATGGTGGGCGACACCACGCACGACCTGCAGATGGCGCTGTCCGCCGGGTGCGCCAGCGTGGGGGTGAGCTACGGCGCCCATGAGCCCGAAGCCTTTGGGGTGCTGAACCCCCTGCATGTGGCCCATTCGGTGCGCGAGTTGCACGACTGGCTGCTGTCCCATGCCTGACCTGCAGATGGCCACCGCCGATTCCATGACGATTGCGCTGTGCCATAGCGCTGATCTGCAGGAGCGCCATCTGGCTGTGCCCTTCGATGTGGTCTATGCCGGGCAGACCTGCCGGGCCTTTGCCATCCGCTTCGAGGGGCGGCCCCACG
>DAOPUP010000510.1:0-1751 GCA_035350655.1 Acidovorax sp.
TACCGCAGCACGCTGAACCTGCCCGACACGCCCTTCCCGATGCGTGGCGATCTGCCCAAGCGCGAGCCGGGCTGGGTCAAGGAATGGGAGGACCAGGGCATTTACAAGAAGCTGCGCGATGCGCGCTGCGGCAAGCCCAAGTTCATCCTGCACGACGGCCCGCCCTATGCCAACGGGCAGCTGCACATCGGTCACGCGGTGAACAAGATCTTGAAGGACATGATCACCAAGGCGCGCCAGCTCGAAGGCTTCGACGCGCTGTATGTGCCCGGTTGGGACTGCCATGGCCTGCCCATCGAGAACGCCATCGAAAAACTGCACGGCCGCAACCTGCCGCGCGACGAGATGCAGGCCAAGAGCCGCGCCTTCGCGACCGAGCAGATCGCGCAGCAGATGGCCGACTTCAAGCGCCTTGGCGTCCTGGGCGAGTGGGACAACCCCTACAAGACCATGAATTACGCGAACGAGGCGGGTGAATTGCGTGCCTTGAAGCGCGTGATGGAGCGCGGCTATGTCTACCGCGGCCTCAAGCCCGTGTACTGGTGCTTCGACTGCGGCTCGTCGCTGGCCGAGTTCGAGATCGAATACCAGGACAAGAAGAGCCAGACGCTGGACGTGGCCTTCAAGGCGCACGACCCGGCCCAGCTGGCGGCCGCCTTCGGCCTGCCCGCGCTGACCAAAGACGCCTTTGCCGTCATCTGGACCACCACCGCCTGGACCATCCCCGCCAACCAGGCGCTGAACCTCAACCCCGCACTGCCCTATGCCCTGGTGGACACCGAGCGCGGCCTGCTGATCGTGGCCGAAACACTGGTCGAGTCCTGCCTGCAGCGCTGGAACTTCCAAGGCCAGGTGCTGGCCGTGGCCCCGGGCGAACAGCTCGCAGGCATCGCGTTCGAGCACCCGCTGCACGATGTGGACGCCGGCTACCGCCGCCTCTCGCCCGTGTACCTGGCCGAATACGCCACCGCCACCGACGGCACGGGTCTCGTGCACTCGGCGCCCGCCTACGGCGTGGAAGACTTCAACTCGTGCGTGGCGCACGACATGCAGTACGACGACATCCTCAACCCCGTGCTGGGCAACGGCCGCTATGACGAGTCGCTGGCGCTGTTCGGCGGGCTCAACATCTGGAAGGCCTGCCCCATCATCATCGAGGCGCTGCAGGCCGCAGGCCGCCTGCTGGGCACCACCACCATCACGCACAGCTACCCGCACTGCTGGCGCCACAAGACGCCCGTGATCTACCGCGCGGCAGCGCAGTGGTTTGTGCGCATGGACGATGGCGAAGGCGTTTTCACCACCGACAAGGCCCCCGGCACACTGCGCCAAACCGCCCTGGCCGCCATCGAGCAGACCCACTTCTACCCCGAGAACGGCAAATCGCGCCTGCGCGACATGATTGCCGGCCGGCCCGACTGGTGCATCTCGCGCCAGCGCAGCTGGGGCGTGCCCCTGCCGTTTTTCCTGCACAAGGATTCGGGCGAGCTGCACCCTCGCACCATGGAAATCATCGACCAGGCGGCTTCAATAGTCGAGCAGGGCGGCATCGAGGCCTGGAGCCGCATGTCGGCCGAAGAGGTTCTGGGCGCCGAAGACGCCGTGCACTACACCAAGAGCACCGACATCCTGGAAGTGTGGTTCGACTCGGGCTCCACCTTCTGGCATGTGATGCGCGGCACGCACGGCAGCATGCACCACGACGAGGGCCCCGAGGCCGACCTGTACCTCGAAGGCCACGACCAGCACCG
>DAOPUP010000511.1:0-1750 GCA_035350655.1 Acidovorax sp.
CTTTTTTTTGGGGCGTCAGGTGCGCGGCACCCGGGCCTGGGTCAGGATCCGGGCATGCACGGCCTCGCGCTCGGTCGGCGGGGCGCTGATGAGTTCCTGCAGGGCGCCTGCGGGAAGCTCCATGCATTTGCGCCGGTCGTTCTTGACCGGAATGGTGCGCCAGTCCGAAAGAACCATCCAGTTCCACAGGTCGCGCGGAATCGGCTGGTTGACTGCCATCTTGACCTCCTTGCGGAGGATGAAGGCGCCCACTGGTGGGGTGGGCCCCGCCGCAGGGTTGCGGCGCTTTTTGCGGATGGAGAAAAGCGTGCGGATCCAGTCTTGCATGGGGCGATGATGCGCGGGCGCTGCAGCGGTGTAAAGGCCCGGCATATCCGAGGCCGGATCGTCTGATCCAGGCCCGCAGGCGGCAGTTGAACGGCTTGATGCCTTGTCAAGCCATCAGCGGCTCTTCCTGCAGCGCCTCGATCTGCTCGTGCAGCATGTCCACCTGGCCGCGCCAGTAGTCGCTGCTGCCGAACCAGGGGAAATTGATCGGGAAGATCGGGTCTTGCCAGCGCCGCGCCAGCCAGGCGCTGTAGTGGATCAGGCGCAGCGTGCGCAGCGGCTCGATGAGCGCCAGCTCGCGCCGGTCGAACGGGCGGAACTGCTCGTAGCCGTTGAGCAGCGCGCCGAGCTGGTGCGTGCGCTGGCGCCGGTCGCCGGACAGCAGCATCCACAGGTCCTGCACCGCCGGGCCCATGCGGGCATCGTCCAAGTCCACAAAATGCGGGCCGCCGCGCCCCCATTCATCGAGCGGCGTCCACAGGATATTGCCGGGGTGGCAGTCGCCGTGCAGGCGCAGCATGGTGGCGTTTTTGAGAAGAATGCGGCCTTCAGTGCCCGTATTTGGTGCACCTTCTGCTATTAAATCAAGAGCGATCTTGCAGGCGTCTCGCCAGGCGGACTGCACGTCGAGCGGGATCAGGTCATGGCCCAGCAGCCAGTCGCGTGGCTCCGCGCCGAATTGCTGCAGGTCGAGCGCGGGCCGGTGCGTGAACGGGCGCGCAGCGCCCACGGTGTGGATGCGCGCCAGAAAACGGCCAATCCATTCGAGCACCTCGAAATCGTCCAGCTCGGGCTGGCGCCCGCCGCGCCAGGGGCTGACCGAGAACTGAAAGCCGCCGAACGGGTGCAGCGTGCGCTTCGCCAGCACCAGCGGTCCGACGGCCGGCACCTCGGCCGCCATGAGTTCGGCGGCGAAGGCATGCTCTTCGAGAATCTGCGCTTCGCTCCAGCGGCCAGGGCGGTAGAACTTGGCGACCACGCGTTCGCCATCTTCCAGCGTCACCTGGTAGACGCGGTTTTCGTAGGACGAGAGTGCCATCAGCCGGCCATCGCCATACAGGCCCACGCTGGCCAGTGCGTCCAGCACGAGGTCGGGTGTCAGGGTGGCAAAAGGGTGCAGGCCGGGCGCTTCGGAGGAAATGTTCATCGGCCCATTGTCGCCCGGCGGCAGGGCCGTTGCTGTGGCCCTGCCGCTGGCATGGCCGGGCTCATGGAGGGCGTATTCTTTGATGGGAAATGGGCTCTGACGATTTGATTTATTGGACTTGTTGCTATCTTTGGCATAGCAATTGCGCTGCTTACTCGCTGTATTCGCGTGCCAGCTGCGCAAACGGCAGCGCCTGCTTGACCAGGATGACGGTGCAGGGCGCGTCGCGCGCCACGCGCATGGGCACCGTGGCAATGAAGCGCTGGGTCTGCAGCC
>DAOPUP010000512.1:0-1734 GCA_035350655.1 Acidovorax sp.
CGATGGCAAGCTCGATCAGGTCGAACTGCAATGGGACCGCCGCACCGCGCTGGGCGTGGTCATGGCCGCCCACGGCTATCCCGATGCTCCACGCAAGGGCGACCCCATCACTGGCCTGCCCGCCGAGGCAGACGACGCCGTGGTGTTCCATGCGGGCACACAGCTCAAGGACGGCGTGGTCAGCGTGACGGGCGGCCGCGTGTTGTGCGTCACGGTGCTGGCCGACAGCGTCAAGCAGGCGCAGCAGCGCGCCTACGATGTGGCGCGGGGTATTCACTTCGATGGTGCGCAATACCGCCGCGACATCGGCTACCGGGCGATCAAGAGCACATGAGCCAGACCTTCAACAGTGCCAGCACCGTGGACCGCGTGCGCGGTTACCTCGTTGATTTGCAGGCGCGCATCATCGATGCGCTCGAAGCCATTGAAGGTGAGGGCGGTGCGCGCGCAGTCACCGATCCCTGGCGCAAGGCGCCGGGAGAACCCCTGCAAGGCGATGGCATCACCCGCATCATCGAAGGCGGCCGCGTTTTCGAACGCGCCGGCTGTGGCTTCAGCCATGTGCGGGGGGCCCAGTTGCCGGCCTCGGCCACGCAGCACCGGCCCGAGCTGGCGGGCGCGCCGTTCGAGGCCATGGGTGTGTCGCTGGTATTTCATCCGCGCAATCCCTACGTGCCTACGGTGCACATGAACGTGCGCATGATCGCGGCCGGCCACCCAGGGCAAACACCCACCTGTTGGTTTGGCGGCGGCATGGACCTCACGCCGTACTACGGTTTTGAGGAAGATGCGGTGCACTTTCACCGCATCTGCCGCGATGCGCTGGCGCCTTTTGGCGATGACAAGTACCCGCGCTTCAAGCAGTGGTGCGATGAATACTTCTACCTCAAGCACCGCAGCGAGCAGCGCGGCGTGGGCGGGGTGTTCTATGACGACTTTTCCGAACTGGGCTTTGAGCAAAGCCTGGCCATGACGCAATCGGTGGGCGATGCCTTCTTGGGCGCCTACCTGCCCATCGTCGAAAAACGCCAGGCCATGTCCTACGGTGAGCGTGAGCGCGACTTCCAGCTCTACCGCCGGGGGCGCTATGTCGAGTTCAATCTGGTGTGGGACCGGGGCACCCACTTTGGCCTGCAGTCGGGCGGGCGCACCGAGTCCATCCTGCTGTCCATGCCGCCGCTGGTGTCATGGTCCTACCAGCGCGCAGACGCTGCCGATTCGGCCGAAATGGCACTTACACAGCGCTTTCTGGTGCGCCGCGACTGGCTCGCGGAAGGCGCCTGAACGACCGGCTGCGAGCGGTGAAATGCGCAAAAGCTATAATTTCAATAGCTGCCCGCGCTTTTCACACGAGCGCAAGAGGCCAAAAACACCTCGAATCGCCGCAGCGCCCCTGCGCAACACCCAAGGTGCAGCCCACTGGTTGCGCGCTGCGTTGCACGCTATATTGATCCCATCTTCCTCAAATCCACCGCCTGATGACCACCTCCACCAAATCGGAAACCGCCGCCAAAAAAGACGTAACCAAGCTCCAGCGCGCCATCGTCGATGGGCTGGAGGACGTCAAGGCGCAAGACATCCAGGTCTTCAACACCGAGCATCTCTCGCCACTGTTTGAGCGAGTGATCGTGGCATCGGGTACCTCCAACCGCCAGACCAAGGCCCTGGCCGCCAGCGTACGCGATGCCGTGCGTGAAGCCGGTTTTGTGAAGCCGCGCATCGAAGGCGAAGACA
>DAOPUP010000513.1:0-1722 GCA_035350655.1 Acidovorax sp.
GCCAGGCCGTCGGGGCTGGGCTGCACGGCGTATTGCAGGTGGATGCCCCACTGGCTGCCGTCGCCCAGCAGTTGCTCGAAACGCGGCGTGTCTTGCGGCGTGCTGATGATGAGGATGTCGCGGATGCCCGCCAGCATGAGGGTGCTGAGCGGGTAGTAGATCATGGGCTTGTCGTACACCGGCAGCAACTGCTTGCTGATGGCCAGCGTGGCCGGGTGCAGGCGGGTGCCGGAGCCCCCGGCGAGGATGATGCCCTTGCGGGTGGATTCCCGGGTGGTTGCTGGTGCGGTCATGATCTGCCTGGCGGTTCAGAGGATTTCGGTGAGCATGCGTGCCACGCCCTGCTGCCAGTGCGGCAGCGTGAGGCCAAAAGTGGTTTGCAGCTTGCGCGTATCGAGGCGCGAGTTGTGCGGGCGCCGGGCCGGCGTGGGGAAAGCGCTGGTGGGCACGGACGCCACTTCGGTTGCTTTCAATTCAATAGCAGGATGTGCTTGCTTTGCCTGGTCTAGCACGTATTTTGCGTACGAATGCCAGTTGGTTTCGCCACCGGCCACGCAGTGGTACAGGCCGGCATCCTGCGGGCGGGCCTGCAGGTGACGGATGGCGTGTGCCGTGACGTCGGCCAGCAGGTCGGCGCCGGTGGGTGCGCCCCACTGGTCGTCGATGACGGTGAGGCGTTCGCGCTCTTGCGCGAGGCGCAGCATAGTCTTGGCGAAGTTACCGCCGCGCGCGGCATAGACCCAGCTGGTACGCAGGATGAGGTGCCGGGCACCCGACTGCTGGATGAGCTGCTCGCCCTCGAGCTTGGTGGCGCCATAGACGCTGAGCGGCGCGGGCGCATCGGTTTCCACCCAGGGGCGGTTGCCGCTGCCGTCAAAGACATAGTCGGTGCTGTAGTGCACCAGCCAGGCACCCAGGCGCGCGGCCTCTTCGGCGAGCACACCCGGCGCCGTGGCATTGAGGGTGCGGGCCAAGTCGGGCTCGCTCTCGGCCTTGTCCACCGCGGTGTGCGCGGCAGCATTGACGATGACGTCGGGGCGCAGTGCGCGCACGGTGTCGGCCAGCCCGGCAGGGTTGGCGAAATCACCGCAATGCCCGGTGCTGTCGAAGTCCAGCGCGGTGACGCTGCCCAGCACCGAGAGGCTGCGCTGCAGCTCCCAGCCGACCTGGCCGCCTTTGCCAAAGAGAAGGATGTTCATGCGCTGGCGCCCGTGTCCTGGTACTGGGTCTGCACCCATTCGCGGTAGGCGCCAGTCTGCACGTTGGCCACCCAGTCGGCGTTGTCGAGGTACCACTGCACGGTCTTGCGGATGCCGGTGTCAAACGTTTCGGCGGGCTTCCAGCCCAACTCCCGCTCGATCTTGCGCGCGTCGATGGCGTAGCGGCGGTCGTGACCGGGGCGGTCTTTCACATAGGTGATCTGCGCCCGGTAGCTTTGCCCGTCGGCACGCGGGCGCAACTCGTCGAGCAGGGCACACACGGTGTGGACGATGTCGATGTTGGGCTTTTCGTTCCAGCCGCCGACGTTGTAGGTCTCGCCCAGACGGCCCGCCTCCAGCACGCGGCGGATGGCGCTGCAATGGTCGCGCACGTACAGCCAGTCGCGCACCTGCATGCCATCGCCATACACGGGCAGGCTCTTGCCCGCCAAGGCGTTGACGATCATCAGCGGGATGAGTTTTTCCGGGAAATGGTAAGGGCCGTAGTTGTTGCTGCAGTTGG
>DAOPUP010000514.1:0-1706 GCA_035350655.1 Acidovorax sp.
GCCGCGCGAGGGGCCGGCCACCTTGCTGGCCAGCACCAGCTTCTGGCGCGCCCCAGGGTGCTTGGCAAACCAGTTGCCGATGATGGTTTCGGTGGCGCCAAAGGTGGGCGCCCGGGCCGGCACGGCATACATCTCGGCCGTGTCGATGAAGTTCACGCCGCGATCGAGAGAACGGGTCAGGATGGCATGGGCGTCGTCTTCGCTCACCTGCTCGCCAAAGGTCATGGTGCCCAGGCAGATGGGGGTGACGTGCAGGTCGCTCTGACCGAGCTGGATGGTTTTCATGCAGGCTCCAAAAATGATGTGCCGCAGTGTAAGAGCTGCTGTTGCCTGGCCGCTTGCCGGCCATGGATCGCTCAGTGCGCCAGCAGGGAATTTTTTGCCCGCCGCGGGCCGGCAGCATCGGCCAGCATTGGGCAGTCCTGTGGTTGACAGCCACCAAGGCCAGCGCCCCCAATAATGGCGCCATGTACCCAGCACTCCGCACCAGCCGCAGCCACTTCATCCCCTTGCGCACCCTGCGCTACCACCTGCATCTGTGGGGCGAGGCCCGGCCCGGCAGCACCCCGCTGGTGCTGCTGCATGGCTGGATGGATGTGGGCGCCTCCTACCAGTTCGTCGTGGACGCGTTCTCCGAGGCCTTTGCGGCGGGCCGCCAGATCATTGCGCCTGACTGGCGGGGCTTTGGCCAAAGCCGCCTGCCCTCGCCCTGCGATCACTATGTGTTTGCCGACTACCTGGCCGATCTCGACCAGCTGCTCGACCAGCTGGTGGGCGATCAGCCCATCGATCTGGTGGGACACAGCATGGGCGGTAACGTGGCCATGCTGTATGCGGGCGTGCGGCCCGCCCGCGTGCGGCGCCTGGTCAACCTCGAAGGCTTCGGCCTGCCGGCCACGCGGCCCAGCCAGGCACCAGGGCGCTATGCGCAGTGGCTGGACGAAATGAAGCAGCTGCCGCAGGGCGGCATGGCGCTCAAGTCCTATGACAGCGCAGCCGGCGTGGCGCAGCGCCTCATGAAAACCAACCCGCGCCTGTCGCAGGACAAGGCCGACTGGCTGGCCCAGCACTGGGCCGCGCCCGACGCCAGCGGGCAATGGGCCATTCTGGGCGACCCGGCGCACAAGGTCACCAGCGCGCAGCTGTTTCGCCTGGACGAAGTGCTGGCCCTGTACGAAGCCATCAGCGCGCCCACGCTGGCTGTGGAAGCCAGCGATGACAGCCTGGGTCGGTGGTCGAAGGGCCAATACAGCCTGGACGAATACCACCAGCGCCTGACGCATGTGCGCAATTGCCGCGTGGCCGTGGTGCAGGACGCCGGCCACATGCTGCACCACGACCAGCCGCAGGCCGTGGCGGCATTGATCGAGCAGTTCCTGGGCGACTTGGAGTAAAAAGGCCAACAGCCCATGTAAATCAATGACATACCGCTATTAATTTTGATATTTCTCGAGCGGAATCCCGGCAGCTGCGGCACGCACCGGGCCGGCCGCAGGGCCTTGGGCGCCGGGGAGCGGGTCCCATGAGAAAATCACGGGTTATTCCACCAGACACCCAGGACAAGACCATGGACGCAGAACGTATCAACCTCATTGGCAACACCCTCTCCGACCTGTCCGTGCGCACGCAAGAGTTACGGAGGTATCTTTGACTTCGATGCCAAATTCGAACGTCTGAGAACCGTCAACGCATCGCTCGAAGACCCT
>DAOPUP010000515.1:0-1680 GCA_035350655.1 Acidovorax sp.
CGTCCAGGGTGCGGATTTCCACCGTGCGCCGGCCCACGCCGCCCTGGGCGTTGAGCCGGTCGAAATAGAGCTTGGCGCCCTGATGGAACTGGATGCCCAGCTGGGCCGCCGGGCCGGTGAAAGGGGCCGACTGCCCCAGCACGATGCGCCCTTCGCCCTGCGCCCGCGCCACATTGAAACCGCCCAACGCTGCGGCGCCCAGGCCCACGGAAAATTGTCTGCGCCCCAATGCCATTTGGTTCATGGTGAAATCTTTGCTCTTGTGAATCACGTGCAACCCCTGTGCGCTGCCGGCAGGCCGCCTGCCTGGATACTGCGCAAACTCTGCCCGGCGGCCCCCACCCTGCATGCCAGTTTAACGACCAACCCACCGGATTTTCATGACTTCTGCCACCAACACCCCGAAGTCTGCACCGACCCAGGTGCGCGGAGCCTGCCCGCACGACTGCCCGGACACCTGCGCACTGCTCACCACGGTGGAAGACGGCCAAGCCACCCGCGTGCAGGGCAACCCCGCCCATCCCCACACCGAGGGCGTGCTGTGCGCCAAGGTGTCCAGGTACACCGAACGCAGCTACCATCCCGAGCGCATCCTGACCCCGCTGCGGCGCACCGGCCCCAAGGGCAGCGGCCAGTTCGCCCCCGTGACCTGGGACGAAGCCCTGGCCGAAATAACGCAGCGCCTCACTGCCATTGCAGCGCGTGCCCCCGAGGCCATCCTGCCCTACAGCTATGCCGGCACCATGGGCCTGGTGCAGGGCGAAAGCATGGACCGGCGCTTTTTTCACCGCCTGGGCGCATCGCAGCTTGATCGCACCATCTGCGCCTCCGCGGGTGCCGAGGCCCTGGTGCAGACCCTGGGTGGCAAGGTCGGCATGAAGGTGGAGTTTTTTGGCGAGGCCCAGCTCATCCTGATCTGGGGCAGCAACTCGATCGGCAGCAACCTGCATTTCTGGCGCTATGCCCAGCAGGCCAAGCGCAATGGCGCGCGGCTGGTGTGCATCGACCCGCGCAAGACCGAAACCGCCGACAAATGCCACGAGCACATTGCCCTGCGCCCCGGCACCGATGCCGCGCTGGCCCTGGCGCTGATGCACGAGTTGATTGCCCATGATTGGCTGGACCATGACTACATCGCCCGCCACACGCTGGGCTGGGAGCCGCTGCGCGAGCGCGCTCTGCAGTGGCCGCCGGAGCGCGCGGCCGAGGTCTGTGGCATTCCTGCCGAACAGATCCGCCAGCTGGCCCGCGACTATGGCACCACCCAGCCCGCCGCCATCCGCCTGAACTACGGCATGCAGCGCGTGCGCGGCGGCGGCAATGCCGTGCGTGCCGTGGCCTGCCTGCCCGCCCTCACGGGCGCCTGGCGCCACCGTGCGGGCGGCATGCTGCTGTCCAGCTCGGGCCAGTTCCCGGTGCAGCGCACGGTGCTGCAGCGGCCCGACCTGATGCCTCGATGGGTGAAGGGGGGCGTGCCGCGCACCCTCAACATGTCCACCATTGGCGACGAGCTGCTGCGCGAGGCGTCGCCCAGTTTCGGCCCGCGCATCGAGGCCCTGGTGGTCTACAACAGCAACCCCGTGGCCGTGGCGCCCGACTCCAGCAAGGTGGTGCAGGGCTTTGCACGCGAAGACCTGTTCACCGTGGTGCTGGAGCACTTTCGCACCGACACGGCCGACT
>DAOPUP010000516.1:0-1678 GCA_035350655.1 Acidovorax sp.
CTTGTACCCGGTGGTTTCACCGCACTGCAGCACAGCTGGTGTCTCCACGGTTGTCGGGCGTGTCAGCCGCACGCCGCCTGCAGCACGGCGCGGGTGCGCAGGGCCTCATGGCGGGCGGCGGCGGCAAAGTCGTCCCCGCCCGACGCATACAGAATGGCCCGCGATGAGTTCACGATGATGGGGCCGTCAGGGCGCAGACCGGCGCGCACGGTGGCCACGGCATCGCCGCCCTGCGCACCCACCCCGGGGATCAGCAGGGGCAGCGTGGGTGCAATGCTGCGCACGCGTTCAATTTCCTGGGGGTAAGTGGCGCCCACCACCAGGCCGAGCTGGCCGTTGCGGTTCCAGGGGCCTTGCGCCAGGCGCGCCACATGTTCGTAAAGCAGGGGCTGCCCCTCAATGCTGGCCAGGCGCTGGTTCTGCAGGTCGTCACCGCCGGGGTTGGAGGTGCGGCAGAGCAGGAACGCGCCCTTGCCGTGGTAGGCCAGATAGGGTTCGAGGGAGTCAAACCCCATGAACGGCGAGAGGGTGACGGCGTCGGCACCATAGCGTTCGAAGGCCTCCTTGGCATATTGTTCGGCGGTGGAGCCGATGTCGCCGCGCTTGGCGTCCAGGATCACCGGCACCTGGGGTGCATTGCAGCGCATGTGCTGCATCAGCCGCTCCAGCTGGTCTTCGGCACCATGGGCCGCAAAGTAGGCAATTTGGGGTTTGAAGGCGCACGCCACGTCCGCCGTGTTGTCGACGATCGCGGCGCAAAAGTCATAAATCTTGCGCGGATCGCCGCGCATGCCCGCGGGAAACCGGGTCGGGTCGGGGTCCAGTCCCACGCAGAGCATCGAGTTGTTCTGGGTGGACGCATTGCGCAGCATGTCGAGAAAGGTCATGGGGCGCAATTTTAGGCGGCCCCATGGAGCGGCAGAAGCGCCCATGAAAAAAGGCCGTCGCAACGGCCTTTTTTCACCATGCCACGGCTGTCCGGCTACGGCGATCGATGGCGCACGGCCAGCCTGGCATCCGACGCGCCCTCAGGATGCGGTGGTGGCCCGCTTTTCCAGAATTTCGAACGCCGGCAAGGTTTTGCCTTCGAGCACTTCCAGGAAAGCACCACCGCCGGTGGAGATGTAGTCCACCTGCTGCTCGATGCCGTATTTGGCAATGGCCGCCAGCGTGTCGCCGCCGCCGGCAATGCTGAAGGCGGGCGACTGCGCAATGGCCTGGGCAATCGTGCGCGTGCCATTTTCAAAGGCCGCAAATTCGAAGACACCCACGGGCCCGTTCCAGACGATGGTGCCGGCCGAGGTGAGCTGCGCAGCCAGCCGCGCCGCGGTTTCGGGGCCGATGTCCAGAATCAGGTCGTCAGCGGCTACATCGGTGGCGGCCTTGATGGTGGCGGGCGCATCGGCGGCGAAGGTCTTGGCGGTGACCACGTCGGTGGGAATAGGCACTTCGGCGCCGCGGGCCTTCATGGCGGCCATCACGGACCTGGCGGCGTCCAGCAGGTCGGGCTCGGCCAGGCTCTTGCCGATGGGCAGGCCGGCGGCCAGCATGAAGGTGTTGGCAATGCCGCCGCCCACAATCAGCTGGTCCACCTTGTCGGCCAGGCTTTGCAGGATGGTGAGTTTGGTGGACACCTTGGAGCCCGCCACGATGGCTGCCAGCGGGCGCTGGGGATGGG
>DAOPUP010000517.1:0-1672 GCA_035350655.1 Acidovorax sp.
TCCTTGAACTGCACCATGCCCGAGTTGGTGAACATCAGCGTGGGGTCGTTGCCGGGCACCAGCGGGCTCGATGCCACGACGGTGTGGCCCTTGGAGGCAAAAAAGTCCAGAAAGGTCTTGCGGATGTCGGCAACGGTGAATGTGGGGGTCATGGGCTGTTTCTTCACGAACGGAGAGGCTGCGGCAGGCCTGCACTGCAAGCAGCAGGCGGACGGAGGATTTTAGGGGGTTTCACGCGCCTACCACCCCTCCCCTTTGCGCCCACCTTGTGCCCAGCCCCCAAGCCGAAACACAAGGTCAAACCCGCTGGGTGGACATTTCCAGTTTCACGATGCGTCCATCCACCGGGTGGTGGACGATCTCGACGCGATGGCCGTCTTTGTCCCAGCCGTGCATTTTGTAGCAGCTGGCTTGGGTGACCGCGAAGCGCTCGATCGAATAGCCCGCATCCACCAGCTTTTGCAGCATTTGCGCCTGCGTGAGCCGGTTGTCGTTGCGGGCCGCCGTGCACGATGGGGCATCGGCAAAGGCAGATGTGCCAAGCAGCATTGCAGCGGCTGCTGCGCAAAGGGCAAGGGTCTTCATGGTGATCTCCTGTGGGCATGCCGGATTGGCATGGAGTCCATTGTGGAAACGCCCCCTGAAGATCGGCTGAACAGGCTGCGCAAAAAACCTGCGCTGCGCCCGGTGCTACGCTGCGCCTTTCAAGCGCCAACCAGAGACCGCCATGGACACCCAAACCACGCCCCTCGCCCTGCTCAACGACCCCAGCCTGCTCAAGACCGATGGCCTCATCAACGGCCAATGGGTGGCGGGCACCAGCCGCTTTGATGTGCACGACCCCGCCACGGGCCAGAAACTTGCCGACGTGGCCAACCTGGGCGCCGCCGACGCCCAGGCCGCGATTGCCGCCGCCAACGCCGCCTGGCCCGCCTGGCGCTCCAAGACCGCCAAGGAGCGCAGCATCCTTTTGCGCAAGTGGTATGACCTGCTCATGGCCCACCAGGACGACCTCGCCCGCATCATGACCGCCGAGCAGGGCAAGCCCCTGGCCGAAGCCAAGGGCGAAGTGGCCTATGGCGCCAGCTTTGTCGAGTGGTTTGCCGAAGAGGCCAAGCGCATCAACGGCGAAACGCTGCCGCAGTTCGACAACAACCGCCGCCTCTTGGTGCTCAAGGCCCCGATCGGCGTGTGCGCGGCCATCACGCCCTGGAACTTTCCGCTGGCCATGATCACGCGCAAGGTGGCTCCGGCCCTGGCCGCGGGCTGCACTGTGGTCATCAAGCCGGCCGAGCTCACGCCGCTCACGGCCCTGGCCGTGGCCGAGCTGGCCCAGCGCGCGGGCATTCCGGCGGGGGTGCTCAACATCCTGAGCGCGGACAGCGCCAACTCGATTGCCATTGGCAAGGTGCTGTGCGCCAGCGACGTGGTGCGCCACATCAGCTTCACGGGCAGCACCGAGGTCGGCCGCATCCTGATGGCGCAGTCGGCCCCCACGGTCAAGAAGATGTCGCTGGAGCTGGGCGGCAATGCGCCTTTCATCGTGTTCGACGATGCCGATATCGACTCCGCCGTGGAAGGCGCCTTCGCCAGCAAGTACCGCAACGCCGGCCAGACCTGTGTGTGCACCAACCGCTTTTATGTGCAGGAAGGCGTGTACGACGAGTTCGTG
>DAOPUP010000518.1:0-1668 GCA_035350655.1 Acidovorax sp.
CCCCCAGCATGGAAGACGCCGTTACCCGCGTGGTGGCCTTCTTTGAGCACATCACTCCCGCCAACCTGGCAGCCATTGATCGCATCTATGCGCCCGATGCACGCTTTAAAGATCCGTTCAACGAGGTTTGCGGCGTCCAGCCCATTCAGCAGATTTTTGAGCACATGTATGTGGCGCTCGACCAGCCCCGCTTTGTGGTCACCGGCCGCGTGGTGCAGGGGCAGCAATGTTTTTTGACCTGGGATTTCTTGTTTGAATTCAAGAACTATCACCGCGGTGAAACCCAGACGGTGCGCGGCGCCTCGCACCTGGTGCTGGACCCCCAGGGCCTGATCGTGCTGCACCGCGACTACTGGGATGCCGCCGAAGAGCTGTACGAAAAACTGCCCGTGGTGGGCGCGCTGATGCGCTGGCTGCGGCGACGCGCGGCGCAATAGCGCTTTGCGCCCGTATCAGAAACAAGAATGCCGGCTTGCGCCGGCATCTTTTGGGGTGGCATCGAGCCCCGTTGGCGCTCAGACCGGCTTGGTGTCCGCAAAGCTTGCGCGCTGCATCAGCTTGTCGAGCAGCTTGCCCAGGTTGGGATGCTCGCTGCGCCAGTCGATCTGGGGGAACCGGAACTCCAGCCAGCCCAGCGCGCAGCCCACAGCGATGTCCGACAGGCTCAGGTGAATGCCGCTGCAAAACGGCTTGTCGCCCAGGCCCTGGCCCATGGACTTGAGGCTGGCCTGCACCTTGCCCAGCTGGCGGTCGATCCACGCCTGGCTGCGCTCGCTGTCCTGGCGGCCCGCCCAGGTGGCCTCCAGGCGCGCAAGAATCGCTGCGTCCACCAATCCGTCGGCCAGCGCTTCCCAGGTCTTGACCTCGGCGCGTTCGCGTCCCTGCGCAGGAATCAGCTTGCCCACGGGCGACAGCGTGTCCAGATATTCCACGATCACACGGGAATCAAACACCGCCTCGCCGCCCTCCATCACCAGGCAGGGCACCTTGCCCAGCGGGTTGGATTTGGAAATGCCGGTCTCATCAGCCCAGACGTTTTCCTGCACGAACTGGTAGTCGAGCTTTTTTTCTGCCATCACGATGCGTACCTTGCGTACGTAGGGGCTGGCGTTGGAACCGATCAGTTTCATGTTTCTTCCATTGCGCGGGGTGGGCTGGTCCATATGCGTTGGATTCTATCGGCAGCCGCCCCCGGAAACCCACGGTGGTGCGCGGCCTACAATCTTGCGCCATGAGCCTGTCCACCATCACCGCCCTGTCGCCGCTTGACGGCCGTTACGCCACCAAACTTGCCGCACTGCGGCCCATCATGAGCGAGCACGGCTACATGCAGCGCCGTGTGCAGGTGGAGGTGGCGTGGTTTATCGCGCTGTCGGATGCCGGCTTTGCCGAATTCAAGCCGCTGACCACCGGCGCCCGCGCCTATTTGCTGGGCTTGATCAAGAACTTCTCCGAGGCCGATTCGGCCGCCATCAAGGAGATCGAGAAAACCACCAACCACGACGTGAAAGCCGTCGAATACTGGATCAAGGCCAAGTTAGAAGCGCGCCCCGAGCTCGAAAAAGCATCAGAATTCGTGCACTTTGCCTGCACCAGCGAAGACATCAACAACACCAGCCACGCCCTGCAACTGCGCTCGGGCCGCGACCAGGTGGTGCTGCCGGGGCT
>DAOPUP010000519.1:0-1658 GCA_035350655.1 Acidovorax sp.
GCCCGAGCTCAAGCGCATGGTGCGCAGCACCGGGCCACTGGCGTCCAAGCACATGGCGCAGGCTGCCACATAACCAAGAGTTGCCTGGATTGCGCCAGAATAACGGCCCACCCTCCTACATCCCCACAACCACCGCACCAGGACTTGTGCAATAGGGCTCCGGCTAAGCATTTTCGGCGCAGACAGTACGCCTGTACGGCAAGCCGAAATAACGCCGCTGGAGCCCTATTGCACAAGTCCCGCCACCAAAAAACATGGGCATTAGCCAGTACATCAAAGAAATCGGTCGCGGCCCCCGCGGCTCCAAGCCACTCACGCGCGAGCAGGCGGCAGACCTGTTTGGCCAGCTGCTCGACGGCAACGTGACCGATCTGGAAATCGGCGCCTTCTGCCTGGCCATGCGCATCAAGGGCGAAACGCCCGAGGAAATGTGCGGCTTTCTCGACGCCGCCCACAGCCGTATGGCGCTTTTCCCGGCCAGCGACCGCCCCGTGATCGTGCTGCCCAGCTACAACGGTGCGCGCAAGCTGCCCGTGCTCACGCCGCTGCTGGCGCTGCTGCTGGCGCGCGAGGGGCTGCCCGTGCTGCTGCACGGCATGCGCACCGAGGCGCGCCGCACCCTGGCATCGGATGTGCTGCTGGCGCTGGGCGTTCCCGCCCTCACAGCGCCGGAAAAAATAGCAACCGGCAGCGTGGCCCATATCGAGACCGGGTATCTGCATGCCGCCCTGGCACGCCTGCTGAAGGTGCGCGAGGTGGTGGGGCTGCGCAATGCGGGGCACAGCATCGTGAAACTCATGAACCCCTGCGCGGGCCCCGCCGTGGTGGTGACCAGCTACACCCACCCCGAGTATTACGACATGCTGCAGGCCACCTTTGGCGCGCTGCACATGACCGCCCTGCTCTCGCGCGGCCTCGAAGGCGAAGTGGCGACCGACCCGCGCCGCACGCCCCGCTACGATGCCTTCGTGGCCGGCGTGCACCAGCTGCTGCAAGAGCAGCAACCCGGCACCGCAGCCGACGTGCCAGGCCTGCCCACCGAGATTGACATCGACACCACGGCGCGCTACACGCAAGATGTGCTGGACGGCCGCCTGCCCGTGCCGCCAGCGCTGGCGCAGCAGGTGGAACACATCTTGCATCTGGCTGCGCAAACACCACCGCACGCCCCATGAACCCCACCACGCCCCCCACCAGCGCACTGTCGCCCGCCACCCACCTGGGAACCTGCACGCTGGTAGGCGCGGGCCCGGGCGATCCCGAGCTGCTCACCATCAAGGCCCTCAAGGCCATCCAGGCCGCCACCGTGCTGCTGGTAGATGACCTGGTGAGCGACGCCATCGTGGCGCACGCATCGCCCACGGCGCGCATCGTTTACGTGGGCAAGCGCGGTGGCTGCACCAGCACGCCGCAGGCCTTCATCGAAAAGCTGATGCTCATGGCCGTGAGCGAGGGCGAGAACGTGGTGCGCCTCAAGGGCGGCGACCCGTTCATCTTTGGCCGTGGCGGTGAAGAAGTGGAGCACCTGCGTGCCGCCGGGGTGGCGGTTACGGTGATCAATGGCATCACGGCGGGGCTGGCGGGGCTGACCTCGCTGGGCGCCCCGCTCACGCACCGCGAGCATGCGCATGGCGTGGTGTTTGTCACCGGCCACGCCA
>DAOPUP010000520.1:0-1650 GCA_035350655.1 Acidovorax sp.
ATCATGATGTCGATCTGGTAGTCCTCCAGCGCCGGGTAGAGGATTTCCTCGACCACCGGGCTCAGGCGATGGATCTCGTCGATGAAGAGCACATCGTTCTTTTCCAGGTTGGTCAGCAGCGCCGCCAGGTCCTTGGGTTTTTCGAGCACGGGGCCGCTGGTCTGGCGCAGGTTCACGCCCAGTTCGGCCGCGATGATGTGCGATAGCGTGGTCTTGCCCAGGCCGGGCGGGCCGAACAGCAGCACATGGTCGAGCGCCTCGCCGCGCTTCTTGGCGGCGCCGATGAAGATTTCGAGCTGCTCGCGCGCCTTGGCCTGGCCCACATATTCCTGCAGCAGCTTGGGTCGCAAGGCGCGCTCGATGGCTTCTTCCTGCGGCGAGGCCGGCGCGGCGGAGATGACGCGCTTTGCAGGCGCGGGGGCGAAATCGTCGGTTTGAATACTCATGCCATGCGGGGCCGCTCGGGGCCATATGCGATCGGGTTCATTGCGGCGCCTGGCCGATGGGCGCCCCTGGGACGGGCTTGAGCCAGTTCCGAAGAGCGGCCTGGAAGGCCAGGTCGAAGCGGCCATAGTAGTTGGCGCCGCCGGGGTTCTGGCAACTGGCCGCGCTGCCCATCAACTGCCCCACGACATAGCGCTTGCTGCCGATGGGCAGGAACAGGCCTGAGCCGCTGCTGCCGCTCTCCACGGTGCCAAGGCGCCAGCCCACGTTCAGGAAGCGCCCGTCCTGCGGCGTGCTCGCCAGGCAGGATTGCAGCGTGCAGTTGTCAAACTGTGTCACGCTGCCCTCGCTGAACTTTTGCAGATCGCCCTGGGGGTGGTGGATGCCCGCCAGGCCGGCGCCCTGGGCCACGGCGCCGAAATACGAGCCAGCGAACACGATGCCGGCGGGGGGCGCAGCGTTCAGGCGCATGAAGGCGGTGTCGGTGGCAGCCTGGGCGTACAACAGGGTCGCGCCACCATTCAGGCGCTGCGCGCCTGCATAGACTTCGCCGCTGTTGCAGGCGGAAGAGCGGAAAAACCAGTCGGTCGTCAGCGAAGACGCCACCGACTGCGTGGAAATGCAGTGATTGGCGCTCAGGAAATAGGGGGTGGCGCTCGATTGCGCATCATTGAGCAAGGTGCCCGTGCACAAAAAAGTGCGGCCGTTTTCCACAAACAGCATGCGTGCCACCGAACGGCTTTCACTGCTGACATCGGGCCGACAAGACAAGTCGACATTGCAACTGCCCGCCGCGCCCACCGCGGACAGGCCCGGTTGTGCCGCACTTTCGGGCGGAACAAAGAAATGCGACAGCGTGGGCACAGCGATGTCGAGCTGGGCCAGGTCGGCATGGGCCGGCAGCTCCAGCTCCAGCGTGGTGTCGGCACCACCGAAATCGGGGCTCCAGTAAGTGCGCGCCGCATCGCCGGTGTCGCCCGCCTGCAGGTTGCGCGCCAGGGTGCGCAGCACCTCGTCGCCCGACACCTCGACCACCGCCGCGCCGGCCTGCGCATAAAAGCGCAGCGTGCTGCCCGGCGGCAGCGCGCGCACCAGCAGCCCCAGGCGCACGCCCAGCGCACCCTGCGCCTCGAAGCGGATGGCCGCATGCTGCGTGCCGCGCTCCGTGGGCGACCATTGCAGCTGGCCCCGCAGGCCCGGCGCCGT
>DAOPUP010000521.1:0-1623 GCA_035350655.1 Acidovorax sp.
GGTCACGCTCGAGCAGCGCGGGGGCGCCCAGCTGCAGCTCGATCAGGCGGCGCAGGTGCGTCACGCTGTCCAGGTCGATGCCGCGGCACAACAGGCCGGCAAAGTGGCCTTCGACATGTGCCACCTCGGCCGACATGGCGATGTGGTCGCTGGTGCTGGTCAGAGGAATCGTGAGGTGGCACAGTGCGCCTGCGTGCAGCAGTGTGCCGGGCGCCACGGCCACCAGCGCGCCCTTGAGCGAGAGGTCGAGTACGTGCACGCTGAGGGTCTGGTCGGCGGTGGCAAGCTGCGCGGGCGCATCAAAGCTCACACGGATGAAGTGGCGGCGTTCGTGGGGCATTGCGGTCTCCTGGGCCTGGCGGTATGGCTCCATGCTACTTCAAGGCCCGGCCGGTGGCGCTTTGTTTCGGGATTTACCGTTGGCGTACTGCTTTTAAAATAATAGCTGCTTGCGCTTATGGGTAAAGGGCTAGAGCGGTTTTTTGCCATAAAAATGTCGCGATCCTACCCATTTGCTTACATCTTTGGCGTGGTATTCGACGAGGAACACCGCTGATCTTGTTACAACTGGCCTGTTCCCCGATTCCCAAGGAGTAAATCATGAACCTCACCCTTCGTCACCTGATGTCCGGGGCCACCACGGTGCTGCTGCTGGTTGCCGCCGCAGGCACCCATGCCCAGACCTACATCAACACCACGGTAGGAGGGCAGTTGGCGCCGGGCGTGTATGGGCGCATCGACATTGGCAATGCACCGCCGCCGCCCCTGATCTATGCAGAACCCATCATCATTCACCGGCCGGCCGTGATGGTGCCGCGCTCGCCTATCTACCTGCATGTGCCGCCTGGCCACGCCAAGAACTGGGGCAAGCACTGCGCGCGCTACAACGCGTGCGGCCAGCCGGTGTATTTTGTGAAAGAACCCGTTCGCGGGCCTTCTTACGGTGGCCGCCCCGGCTACAGCGGTCGGGATGACCGCCGGGACGACCGTCGCTGGGACGATGGCCAGCGCGGTGGCGGCAAGCACGACCGTGGTGACCGCGGCGGCCGCCACGACGGGCGTGGTGACGGCCGTGGCAAGGGCAACGGAAACCGCGACTGATCTGCGGACTTTGGCGGGGTAAGGGCCTGCGCGCCCCGGCCCCGCCGCATCGGCGGTTAAGCTCTGCTGCATGGCAGAAGTCACTTTTCCCCCTCCGTTCACCGGGCCCGATGGCGTGGCCGACCAGTTGCGCCGGGCTGGCTACGCCGTGCTGTCACCCACCGACGTGGCCGCGTGGTCTGGTTGCCCCCTGCAAGATCTGCAGGCCCTGGTTGCCGACTGGGCCCATTTGCCCCCCGATGATTTTTTGAAAGACGGTGGCCGCTACCGCCGCCGTCGCCATGCCTGTTTTGAGGTGATGCACGGGCGTGTGGAGCAGGTGCCGCACCGGGCGCACTGGCAGCCGCTGGAGTACAACGCCCTGCACGGCGGCATGGAGCGCTGGTTTGCCCCCATGACTGCCGAAACCGTGGCGCGCCCGGTGTGGACGCAGTTGCTGGCGGCGCTGGCCGCAGTGTCCGACGCCGTGTTTGCCGCTGCCGATGCGCCCGTGCGCTGGTTTGTCGAGGCGCACCAGTTTCG
>DAOPUP010000522.1:0-1620 GCA_035350655.1 Acidovorax sp.
GGGGCCGAGCTGCTGGCGCAATGCCGCGCCACGGGCCTCGCCCCGGCGCAGCTCATGGCGGCCAACGAACAGCACTGGCGCAGCAGTGCCGAAGTGCGCCGCCAGCTCATGGCCATCTGGCAGACCATGGCCGGCGCCGTGCAGCGCGGCTGCGCCGCCACGGGCCATCTGCCCGGCCCCCTGCAGGTACGCCGCCGCGCCGCCGAGTTGCACAAAAGCCTCAGCAGCCACCCCGAGGCCGCGCTGCGCGACCCGCTCGCCATGCTCGACTGGGTGAACCTGTACGCCATGGCGGTCAACGAAGAAAACGCCGCCGGCGGCCGCGTGGTGACCGCGCCCACCAACGGCGCGGCGGGTGTCCTGCCCGCCGTGCTGAACTATTACGTCCACTTTCTGCCCGGCGCGAACGAAGACGGCATCGCCACCTTTTTGCTCACCGCCGGCGCCATTGGCATCCTCTACAAGGAAAACGCCTCGCTTTCGGGCGCCGAGGTCGGCTGCCAGGGCGAGGTGGGCGTGGCCTGCTCGATGGCCGCAGGCGCCCTGGCCGCCGTGATGGGCGGCAGCCCCGAACAGATCGAGAACGCTGCCGAGATCGGCATGGAGCACAACCTGGGCATGACCTGCGACCCCGTGGGCGGCCTGGTGCAGATTCCATGCATCGAGCGCAACGCCATGGGCGCCATCAAGGCCATCAACGCCGCCCGCATGGCCCTGCGCGGCGACGGCCAGCATGTGGTCTCGCTCGACAAGGTCATCAAGACCATGATGCAGACCGGCGCCGACATGAAAGCCAAATACAAGGAAACCTCGCGCGGCGGGCTGGCGGTGAATGTGGTGGAGTGCTGAGGAAGCATTCAAGCCAAAACATGCTCCAGCGCTTATCCAGAAAGCGCTAGCAGCTACTATTTTGGTAGTAGCCCCATAATTTGCCACCACACCGCGCCATGCCACCGTGCAGCCAGCGGGCCCCTTCACTCACTGCCTGCACCCCATGCCCCTTAGCTGGAACGAGATCAAATCGCGCGCGCTCACCTTCAGCCGCACCTGGGACGACGCTGCCAACGAGGACTCGCAGGCCAAGCCTTTCTGGATCGACTTTTTCGAAATCTTCGGCATCACCGACAAGCGCGTGGCCACGTTTGAGCTGAACGTCAAAAAGCTCGGCGCAGCGCAAGGCTTCGTCGATCTGTTCTGGCCTGGCATGCTGATCGTTGAACACAAGTCGCGCGGCAAAGACCTCGATCGCGCCTTTCAGCAAGCGCTCGACTACTTTCCCGGCCTGCCCGAGCGCGATTTGCCGCAGATCATCATCGTCTGCGACTTCGCGCGCTTTCGCGTGCACCGCCTGGGCACGGGCGGCAAAGACGGCGAAACCATCGAGTTCGCCCTCAAAGACCTGCACAAGCACATTCGCCTGTTTGGCTTCATTGCCGGCTACAAGGCGCAAGAGATCAAGGCACAAGACCCCGTCAACATCAAGGCCGCCGAGCGCATGGGCCGCCTGCACGACGCCTTGAAGGCCAGCCACTACGAGGGCCACCCGCTCGAAGTGCTGCTGGTGCGCCTGCTGTTTTGCCTGTTTGCCGACGACACCGGCATCTTCCAGCCCGCGCAGGC
>DAOPUP010000523.1:0-1614 GCA_035350655.1 Acidovorax sp.
GTGGCATTCACCACGCGCTGGCCTGCGGCGTCCACCACAAAACCGCCGCCCACCGAGTAGTAGTCGCGTGCAGCCATCTTGTGGCCCTGGGCATCCAGGGCGCGAAAGCGCAGGCCATTGGGGTGCAACGGCAGGCTCTTGCGGCGAAACAGCAGGTGGTCTTTCTCAATGAATGGCACGGCATGTTCGTCCAGCAGGGCCAATGTCTGGCTGCTACGGATCTGCGTGAGGATGGGGGCGATCTGGTCCGGGTCAACGCGGTCGGGTTCATGTCCGGCCAGGCCCAGCAGCACGGCCCGGTCGGTGCCGTGGCCGACGCCGGTGGCGGAGAGCGAGCCAAACAACTCGACCGTGACATGGTGCACCGCCGCCAGCCCCACCGTAGCCTGCAAGTGGCAGGCAAACTGCCGCGCGGCAATCATGGGCCCCACGGTGTGCGAGCTGGAGGGGCCGATGCCGATCTTGAAAAGGTCAAATACGCTGACGGACATGGTGGGGGAGGGCGGGGTCGCGAGGCTCACCGGGTTCAGGGGCTACAGCATGCCCGCAATGGCTGCGCATGGGGTGTGGTGGGCGGAAAACCACGGCAGTTGGCAGGTTAATTGCTATACGGTTGATAGCTGTAAGTGCTTTGAAATATGTGCTTTCGGCTGTTTTAGCTTGGATCATTGCGGCAGAGCGCATCTCTGGGCCGGACGGCCCTGCGGCCCATGAATGTCTCTTACATGGCCAGCGCCCGGCCCAGCATCACGCACCAGTCCCACGCATGCAGCCTGGGCCGCGTGTGCAGGCTGTCGCCCTGCAGGGCATCGACTTTGTCGAGGATGCGCAGGCCGCCTTGCACCACCAGGCGCAGCTCCCAGCCGGCGCGGCCGGGCAGGCGGTGCACGAGGGGGGCGCCTTGTTCCATGAGGGTGCGGGCCCACCGGGCGCAGTCGGCAATCAGGCGCGCGTTGTCGGGGGTGCGGTGCAGTGCTTGCAGGTCTGCCGGGCCAGCGCCGTGGCGGGCGCAGTCGGCGTGGGGCAGGTAGTGGCGGCCGCGGGGGATGTCCACGCTCAGGTCCTGCCAGAAGTTGATCAGCTGCAGGGCCGTGCAGATGGCGTCGCTTTCTTCCAGCGCCGGTGCGCCGGTTACGCCATACAAATGCAGCAGCAGGCGGCCCACGGGGTTGGCGGAGCGGCGGCAATAGTCGAGCAGCTCGGCGCGGTCGGCGTAGCCCTGGGCATCGCGGGTTTTTTCCACGTCCTGGATGAAGGCGCTGAGCAGGTCGTCCAGCAGCGGCACCGGCAGCGCATGCGCGCGCAGCACGGCCTGCAGCGGGCTGAACACGGCAGCCCATGGCGCTGCGGGGGGCTCGCCTGCAGCCACGCGGACCAGCTCGGCGCGGTAGGCCGCCAGTTCGGCCAGGCGCTGTGCGGGCGTGGCGTCGCCCTCGTCGGCGATGTCGTCCGCCGTGCGGGCAAAGGCATAGATGGCGGCAATGGGCTGGCGCAGGTGCGGCGGGCACAGCAGCGAGGCCACCGGGAAGTTCTCGTAGTGCGTGACAGGCGCAGCCACCAGCGCGGGCGGCTGCGGTGCCGGTGCAAGTCCAGGTCAGCGAGGCGCTGCCCAAA
>DAOPUP010000524.1:0-1606 GCA_035350655.1 Acidovorax sp.
GGCGCCAGCAGCGGCACCAGCGCGGGCAACACCAGCGTGAGCGAAATGAACGACAGGTCGCCCGTCACCAGGTCGAACACCGGCGTGATGTCGGCATCGGCCCATTCGGCACGGCGGCGGCGCTCGACCGGCAGCGTGCCCTGCTCGCGGGCCTTGGCAAAGGCCGCGCGCTCGGCCTTGAAGCTTTCGATGTCCTGCTCCTTGGCGTCGTTGCTGTCGTCGTAGGCCTCGTCCACCTGGCCGCCATTGCGCATCCAGCTGTAGGGTGCCTCGGGCTGGGTCTCGTTGTCCTCTTCCACCTCGATGACTTCCGACAACGCCAGTTCACAGGCTTCCTGCAAGGCCTGCGCCGTGAGCGAGCGTGCATTCACGCCCTCCACGCAGACCACGCGCACATCGCTGCGCAGCCGCTCGTGCAGCTGGCCATGGCCCACATCCACACCGATCACCTGGGCCGCACCCTGCTGCAGCAGGCAATCGGTGAAGCCGCCCGTGCTCTGCCCCACATCGAGGCAGCGCAGCCCCGCCACCGACAGGCCGGTGGCGCGCAGCGCGCCTTCGAGCTTGAGACCGCCGCGCGAGATGTATTTGGCCTCGGCACCATCGAGCAGCCGCACTTCGGCCACGGAAGGAATGTCGTCCCCGTTCTTGGCGACCTTCTGCCAGGGCGCCAGCGGCGACAGGCGCCACTCCACGCCCGCGGCAATCAGCCGCTGCGCCTGCGAACGCGTGGCCGCATGGCCAAAATCCACCAAAAAAACATCGGCACGCATGCGGCCATCCTTTATGAGTCAAATAAGCCTGTAGCGCTCTTTTTTAAAGCACTTGAAGCTATCAATCCAAGAGCAGACCCGCCATCACATCACTGCACGTGAAACGGGCATGCCCTCAAAGCCAGCGCCACCGCGGAACCGGCTTTGCCGGGCCGCTGGTGGTGTTCCCTCGGGGGCTGAGGCCCGAGGCTCCAAGCCTGCGCAGGCTTGGACAGTCCGAAGAGACCGCGCCTCTGGCGCCTGCCACCGACGCGCACTGCGCCTCAGGGGGAATCAATACCGGTAGGTATCGGGCTTGTAGGGGCCCTGCTTGGGTACACCGATGTAGGCGGCCTGCTCGTCGCTCAGCTCGGTCAGCATGGCGCCCACCTTCTTGAGGTGCAGGCGCGCCACCTTTTCATCGAGGTGCTTGGGCAGCACATAGACCTTGCCGTTTTCGTAGAAGTCGCTGTGCGTGAACAGTTCGATCTGGGCGATGGTCTGGTTGGCGAAGCTCGACGACATCACGAAGCTAGGGTGGCCCGTGCCGCAACCCAGGTTCACCAGGCGGCCCTTGGCCAGCAGGATGATGCGCTTGCCGTCCGGGAAGATCACATGGTCGACCTGGGGCTTGATCTCTTCCCATTGGTACTGCTCGAGCGTGGCGACCTGGATTTCGTTGTCGAAATGGCCGATGTTGCAGACGATGGCCTGGTCCTTCATGGCCTTCATGTGGTCGTGCGTGATCACGTCCTTGTTGCCCGTGGTCGTCACAAAGATGTCGGCCTTGTCGGCGGCATATTCCATCGTGACGACCTTGTAGCCTTCCATCGCGGCCTGCAGGGCGTTGATGG
>DAOPUP010000525.1:0-1606 GCA_035350655.1 Acidovorax sp.
ACAGCGATTGAATTACAAGGGCTAGAGGCTCATAATGCTTTAAACGCTGAGGCTGAGGCTGAGGCTGAGGCTGAGGCTGAGGCTGAGGCTGCGGCGGCGGAATCCGGCGTGGCTTTTCTGTTTGGCTCCGAGCGCTTCGGCATGGCCAACGACGATGTGTACCGCTGCCATGTGGCGCTTTCCATCCCCACCAACCCCGGCTTCGGCTCGCTCAACCTGGGCGCCGCCATCCAGGTGATTGCCTATGAATGGCGCCAGGCGCTGGGCGGGTTTGCGGTGCAGCAGGCCACCCCGGCCCGCGTGCAGGCCGATGCCGCCCAGGTGGCCGGCATGCTTGCCCACTGGGAGCAGGCGCTCACCGGCATCGGTTTTCTCGACCCGGCCGCGCCCAAGAAGCTCATGCCGCGCCTGAACCAGCTGTTCAACCGCGCGCAACTGAGCCCGGAGGAAATCCACATCCTGCGTGGTGTCGCCAAAGCCATGCTCGAGACGGCACAGGCAAAGCGCTAGACTGCATTTCCATATTCCAAGAACAACCAAGCCATGTTTGCCCGCCTGCGTTCCGACATCCAGTGCATCCTTGACCGCGACCCCGCAGCGCGCAGCACCTGGGAGGTGATCACCTGCTACCCCGGCCTGCATGCCGTGTGGCTGCACCGGCCGGCGCACTGGTGCTGGGGCCATGGCTTCAAGTGGCTGGGGCGTTTCATTTCGCACTGCGCGCGCTGGTTTACGGGCATCGAGATCCACCCGGGCGCAAAAATAGGCGAGCGCGTGTTCTTTGACCACGCCATGGGCGTGGTGGTGGGCGAGACCGCCGAAATCGGCGACGGCTGCACCATCTACCAGGGCGTCACGCTGGGTGGCACCTCGCTGTACAAGGGCACCAAACGCCATCCCACGCTGGGCCGCGATGTGGTGGTGAGTGCCGGTGCCAAAGTGCTGGGCGGCTTCGAGGTGGGCGATGGCGCCAAGATCGGCAGCAACGCCGTGGTCATCAAACCCGTGCCCGCGGGGGCTACGGCCGTGGGCATACCGGCGCGCATCATTCCTTCCAAAGAGGGCCAGAGCGCCGACGTGACCGAGCCGCAGCAGGCGCACAAGTTCACGGCCTACGGCATTACGCAAGAGGACGACCCGCTCTCGCAGGCCATGCGCGGCCTGATCGACAACGCCTCCTCGCAAGAGCACCAGATCACGCTGCTGTGGCAGGCCATCGAGAAACTGTCCGTCTGCGTCAAGACGGGCGATTGCGTGCCTTGTGATGCTGCGCTCAAGGAGCAGTTCGAGGCCGGCAAGCTCAACGACCTGGTGGGCAAGTAGGCTGCAGCCAGTGGCCCAAAAAAGAAGCACGCCTTTGGCGTGCTTCTTTCTTTGTAGCTGCCTGCGCTTGATTGGTAAGCGCTAGCGGCTCATCTGGCTCAAAAATCAGAATGGCTTGATCGCCACCTTCAGCACGCCATCGCGCTGGTGGGAGAACAGGTCGTAGGCCGCCACGATGTCGTCGAGTTGGTAGTGGTGCGTGACCAGCACGCCCAGGTCAAGGCGGCTCGATGCCACCACGTTCATCAGGCGGCGCATGCGCTCCTTGCCGCCGGGGCACAGC
>DAOPUP010000526.1:0-1604 GCA_035350655.1 Acidovorax sp.
CGCATGTAGATCATGCCGTTGATGCTGCTGCAGCCGCCCAGCGTTTTGCCACGCGGGTAGCGCAGCGTGCGGCCGTTCAGCCCGGCGTCGGGTTCGGTGTTGTAAAGCCAGTCGGTGCGGGGGTTGCCGATGCAGTAGAGGTAGCCCACGGGAATATGAATCCAGTGGTAATCGTCTTTGCGGCCGGCTTCAATCAGAAGCACCCGGCTGCGGCCGTCGGCACTCAGGCGGTTGCAAAGCAGGGCGCCGGCCGTGCCGCCGCCGATGATGATGTAGTCAAACGTGGTGTCACTCATGGGATGAAAGCGGACTGCGGCGCTGCGCGAAACAAGAAAAGGGTCTGCGCACCATTGTGCGGCGGGCAATCCGTCTGTCGAGGGGGTAAACGCCAGTTGCTACGCAATTTGTAGCTAATAGTGCTTTATGGTATTGCGCCGGAGGCTATTTTGATAATAATTGCACGCACAGTGCTCGCGGCTGTGCTTGTGCTTGGCGCATGGTCCGGGCCCAGGCCGTTTGCGCTGCTTTTGCTTTTTTCCAACCATGGTGGCTTGCGCCGCCCCATCCATGAGCGATCTTTCGCCTCGCATCGTCTTTGCCGAATCACCCGAAGGGCCCCAGGCGCAATTGCTGGGCCGCTGGGGTGCGGCCGAGCTGGGCCACCGTGAGCACTGGCACGCGCTGGCGGCACAGTTGCGCAAGCAACCGGTGCCTCCGGGAGGATGGGACCTGCGCAGCCTGCAGTGGCTGGACCATGTGGGCGCGCAGTTGCTCTGGAAGCATTGGGGCCAGAAGTGGCCGCAGCATTTGCAGCTGACCGACCCCCAGCGCGCCATGCTGGAGCGTGTGGCAAGCCTCACCGTAGTGCCGCCGCCCGCAGAACCCTGGCGCCTGTCCGAGCAGATGGACCACCTGGGGGTGCTGGTGCTGCATGGTGCGGACCACGCAAGGCACATGGTGCAACTGGTGGGGCAGCTGATGCTCGACCTCGTGCGGCTGGCGCGTGCGCCGGGGCGCGGGCCCTGGCGTGATGTGTCGGGCCATGTGTACCGCATGGGCGCCACGGCGCTGCCCATCACGGCGCTGGTGGGGTTTCTCATTGGCGTGGTGCTGGCCTACCTGATGAGTCTGCAGCTGCGCCAGTTCGGGGCCGAGTCATTCATCGTCAATATTCTGGGCATTTCGTTGATTCGCGAGCTGGGCCCCATGCTGGCAGCCATTCTGGTGGCGGGGCGGTCGGGCTCGTCCATCACGGCCCAGATCGGCGTGATGCGGGTCACCGAAGAGCTCGACGCCATGCGCGTGATGGGCATTCCCCATGGCTTTCGCCTGGTGCTGCCGCGCACGCTGGCGCTGGCGCTGGCCATGCCCCTCATCAGCGTGTGGACCACGCTGGCGGCACTGGCTGGCGGCATGCTGGCGGCCGATGTGGCCATGGACATTTCGCCGGCGTACTTTGTCGAGGCGCTGCCCTCGGCAGTGAAGATTGGCAACCTCGCGCTGGCCGTGGCCAAGTCGGTGGTGTTTGGCGCACTGATTGCGCTGATCGGTTGCCACTGGGGCCTGCGCGTCAAGCCCAACACGCAGAGCCTGGGCGAGGGCAC
>DAOPUP010000527.1:0-1542 GCA_035350655.1 Acidovorax sp.
CCGTCGCGCGTGAGGTAGGCGCGCATGGGGTTGCCGCCCACGGTGGTGGCGTTGATGCGGTCGCGCAGCAGGTGGGCCACGCGCAGCACCACGTCTTTTTCGCGGGTGCCGCCAGGGCCGATGGCACCAGGGTCTTCGCCGCCATGGCCGGGGTCGAGCGCCACGATGATGATGCGGTCGGTCTGAGTGGTGCTGGCCTGGATGCTGGGCGTGCTGCGTGCCGGGGCCGTGGCGGGCTGTGCAGGGGCGGCAGCGGTGGCCACCGGCGTTGCGGCGGGCGGGGCCGGGGGCGCCCCGGATGGCAGCGCGCGCGTGGCGCGCTGGGTCATCAGCTCGCCCAGCGGGTCTTTTTCGGCCGCAGGGGGGTGCATGGCGGTGCCGGGTTGCGGCGCGATTGCCAGGGGACTGGCTGGCGCAAGGGCCGCCGCGGGCCCAGTGGGCGCAGCGCGCAGCCGTTCGGCAATCAGGGCTTCCAGCGGGTCCACGGGCTGCGCGGGGTACAGGTCCAGCACCAGCCGGTGGCCGTAGGCGGCCACGGGTGCCAGCGTGAAGACCTGGGGTTTGGCCGCTTGTTTGAGATCGATGACCAGGCGCACCACACCCGGTGTGTTCTGGCCCACGCGGATGCCCGCAATGTTGGGATCGTCGGCGTTCACCTTGGCCACCAGTTCGCGCAACTGCGGGCTCAGGTCGATGCCTTCAATGTCCACCGCCAGGCGCGGCGGGGTGGTGACGAACAGCTGCTTGGTGCTCAGTGGCCCATCGGATTCGATGGTCACGCGCGAATACTCGGGCGCTGGCCACACGCGCACCGCCACAATCGTGGCGCCCCGCGCAATCTGCTGCGCCCCCAGCAGCAGCACCAGGCTGCCGGCCTGCAGCACGGTGCGGCGCGATGGGACGGACGGCATTGCGGGCCGTGGCAGGCCGGGGGTGGGTGTCATGCGGTCATTCCTTGCAGCAGGCTGCGGCCCAGGGGGGTGTGGGCATGCAGCGTGACTTTCCTTTCGGTTTCGTCAATTGCTTCAATGTATATAGCAAGGTCGGCAGGCGGGGTAACCGCTGCCGCCTTCTCTGGCCATTCTGCCAGCTTGAGGCCCGGGCTGGCAAAAATGTCCCTGAAACCCGCGTCTTCCCATTCGCGCGGGTCGTCAAAGCGGTAGAAATCAAAGTGCCAGATGGCCATGCCCGGTGCCTCGTGCGGCTCGACCACGGCATAGGTGGGGCTCTTGATGCGACCCTGCACGCCCAGCGCGCGCAGCAGGTGGCGCACCAGCGTGGTCTTGCCGGCGCCCAGATCGCCATGCAGCGTGAGGAAGGCATGGGCCAGCAGGGGCTGTGCGGCCAGCGCGCGGGCCCATGCCGCCGTGTCCTCCTCGCTGTGCCAGATCAGCACGCGGGCGCCGTCGGCAGGGGCTTGTGCGGCGGAGGTTTCTACAATCCGGCCGATATGTGGTGCAACAGTCAACTCGTTCCTCAAGTGCGGGAGTGGGCCCGTGAGCTGGGATTTTCCCAAATTGGCGTGGCGGGGGTGGATTTGTC